>JAEUIB010000628.1 GCA_016795255.1 Planctomycetota bacterium | reverse complement strand
AGCGGACGCTCGAGGACGTCGTGCGCGTCGCACAGTCGAAGCAGAACCTGTTGCCGGCGCTCGTCGCGGCCGTCGAAGCCGGCGTGACGCTCGGCGAGTTGTGCACCGCACTCGAAGGTCTGTTCGGCCGCTATCGCGCGCCGGTCCTCTGACGCGCTTCGTTCGCCGCGCGTCGCGAGGGGGGCCGTCGTTCCTCGGGCAGCGTGGTGAATTCGTTGACCCGGTTCCGCGAGCCGCGGCGTACTGACGGTCGATGGCACCGTTCTCGTCACCGGAACACCTGCTCGCGCACGACGCATTCGTTCGCGCCCTCGCGCACGCGTTGGTCCGCGATCCGGATCGCGCCGACGATCTCGCGCAACAAACCTGGCTACGAGCGCTTCGCGCCGGAATGGCCGCGATCGACTCCGCACCCGCGGCCGACGGACTGCGCGCGTGGTTCGCGACCGTCGCGCGGCGACTGGCCGTCGATCGCAACCGTGAGGACACCCGCAGGTCACGTCGCGAACAGGACGCCAGCCGCGCCGAAGCCGTGCCGTCACCCGACGAACTCCTCGCGCGCGAAGCCGCGCGCGCCGCGGTCGTCGACGCCGTCCTCGCGCTCGAACCGATCTATCGCGACGTCGTCGTGCTGCGGTGGTTCGAAGGTCTGCCACCGCGCGCGATCGCGCGACGGCTCGGCGTCGGGATCGAGACCATCCGCACGCGGCAGAAGCGGGCGCTGGCGCAACTCCGAGCGCGGCTCGACGGCAACTTCGGTACGCGCTCGGCGTGGGTGGCGACGTTGACGCCGCTGGCGGCGGTGCAGGACGCGACTCTGCTCTCCATCGGAACGGGAGGAATCGCCATGCAGGCGAAGCTCGTGGTCGGCGCGATCGCCGTCGTGGTCGTGGCGTCCATCGCGGCGTGGATCGGCGCGGATCCGGACCCGCCCGCCGAGCCGACGGAGGTCGCGCAGAACACGGTCGCGAACTCGGCCCCGACCGTCGGCACGATCGTCGGAGATCCGAGTGCGACCGAAGTGGATCCCGAACCGACTCGGCACGAGACGGTCGTGGTCGCCCCGGCGGTCACCGACGCCGACGATTCCGCCGATCCGAGCCGACCGCGAGCGACGCTGCGCGGCGTCGTCCGCGATCTCGCGGGAGCTCCGGTGCCGTTCGTCGAGGTCGCTGCGATCAGTGGCGATCTGCCGAGTTGGGACGCCATTGAGGTCGTCTTCACGCGCGCCGACGGCTACGGCCGCTTCGAGTTCGAGCGGGCGGCGTTGCCGGCGTGGATCGCGGCGCGTGACGAGACACGCAGGATCACGACGACCGAGGCTCCGCGCGTCCTCGCGACGGCGGCGCGTTCGTCCACGGACGTCGACGGTCTGATCGTCCGCGTCGAAGCCGCACGTGTCCTCGTCGTTCGCGTTCTCGACGCCGACGAGGCGCCGATCGCCGGAGCGCACGTGATCGTTTCGCGCACGAACGACGCGACGGCGGAGCGCGCCAGCGATCGCGTCGACGTCAATGTCTCGATCCCGCCGTTCCAGCGCCGCGCGACCGCCGGCGACGGCAGCGTCGAGTTCCCGCTCGCGCCGACGGGGCGCCTCGTCGCCAGCGCGAACGTCGCGGGCGGGACGTACGGAGTGGAGATCGCGGACGCGGACGCGCGGGAGGTCGTCGTCCGCTTGCCGAAGGCCTCTGGGATCACCGTGCGAGTGACCGACGTGGCCGGACGACCGATTCCTGGCGCCGAGTGGCTCGCGCCCGGGATCGCCGATGCCTGGCAGAGCACCGATGCCCACGGTCGGTCGGCCGTCGGCAACGTCCAACCGTCGATCCTCGCGGCGCCGATCGTCCGCGCGCGGGGCTACGCGGTCACGCTCGGACCGAGCATCGACACGCGCCCCGGCGCGACGACCACGGTCGTCCTGGAGCGCGAACGCCGGATCGACGGCCGGGTCGTCGGTTTGCGTGGTGAGCCGCGGGACGGCGTCCGCGTGACGGTGCGCGGCGATCGGAGCGATTCGCCATGGCGCGGCAGAGTCCGCACGCTGGAGCAGCGCGCGAAGCTCGACGAAACGCTCGCTCGCGCCGACGGTTCGTTCTCGTTCGAAGGTCTCTATCGCGGCACGTTCGCCGTCGAAGCCTGGGTGGACGACGAGGGAACACCGGCCGCGTTCGCCGTCGCCGGGCCCGACGACACCGAGGTCGAGCTCCGCGTCGGCAGCAGGCACCCGCTCGAGGTCGTGCTGACCGGAACGGTCGTGGATGCGCGGACGAGAGCCCCGATCGCGACGAGCCGCGTCAGCGCATTGGCGGTCGACGATCGCTTCGCGAACGCGGCGCGTTCCGTCAGCGCGCAGGGTGGCGCGTTCGAGTTGCGAGCGCTGCGCGCGGGGCCCTACCGCCTCGCGGTGTCGGCCGCGGGCTACGCCCCGTGCGTCACCGAGGTGGCCGAGTTCGGGGCCGGCGAGCATCGCGTCGACCTCGCGCTCGAGCCGGTGTCGTCGTTGCGACTCCGCGTCGTCGATCGCGGCGATCGACCGGTTCAGGGCGCGTGGATCGCTCTGGTCGACCGATCGGGACGACCGCTGTTCGGGCGCGGCCAGTTCGGTGCGCACACCAATTCGACCGTGACCGATGCCGACGGCGTCGCATCCTTCGACCGCGTCCGCGCCGTCGCGGCGCGCGTGCACGTCGAGCATGCGAACCTCGTGGAGCCATTGGATCTCGACGTTCCGCCGCCGGATGCCAGTGGAACCGCGACCGTTTCACTGCCGGTGGAACTCGCCGAGGCGCGACGCACGTTGACGATCGACGTGCGCGACGCCGCGGGCGCCCCGTTCGACGGCATGTTCGCGATCGACGTCGTCGACACCTCTGGTGCGACGCGCCTCGCGTGGAGTGGCGCGACCTTCGACGATTTGAGTCCTCGATTCGCGCCGTACTCGAGCCTCGAGTCGACACCATCCGGCGAGATCGCCGCGGCGAACACGCTGTTCGCGAACTCCCTGCGCGCCGTCGAGCGCAGCGGCGAGGCGCGTCACGTCGTGACGCTGCGCGTGCCGCGCTCGTCGACGCTGGTGCGGGTCACGCGGGCCGGAACCGCGTCGACCGCGTCCGCGACGGTCGTGCCCGCCGACGAGCCGGTGACGGCCGAAGTGCGACTCCCCGAACCGTGAACGGATTCGGCCCGCGCCTTCGGGGTTGATTCCGGCGCCGCCGACCGCGATGGTGCCGCGGTGCGTCGGTCCACGCGCGTGCGCGAACGCAGGAGCGCGCGGACGGACGCGGGGTGCTGCTCGTGAACGGGATCCTCGTCGGCGTCGCGATCTACATCGCGCTGCAGCTCGCGCTCGGCTTCGCCGTGTCGCGCGGGATCCGCACCGAGAACGACTACGTGCTCGCGGGGCGCAAGCTGGGTTACCCGCTCGCGATCTTCTCGATCTTCGCGACGTGGTTCGGCGCCGAGACCTGCATGGGCGCCGCGGGCCGCGTCTACGAGGAAGGCCTCGCTGGGACGTCGGCGGACCCGTTCGGCTACGGGATGTGCATCCTGCTGCTCGGCGTGTTCTTCGCCGTGCCGCTGTGGAAGCGCGGCTTGACGACCCTCGCCGACTTGTTCGCGCAGCGGTACTCGAGTCGCGTCGCGCACCTCGCGGCCGTCGTGATGATCCCGACCTCGGTGATCTGGGCCGGTGCTCAATTGCGCGCGTTCGGTCACGTGCTGCACTCGGTATCCGACGCGCTGCCGCTGGACGGCTGGATCGCGATCGCGAGCGCGGTCGTGCTGACGTACACGGTGTTCGGCGGCCTGCTCGCCGACGCGTGCACCGACTTGGTCCAAGGCGCGTTCCTGATCCTCGGGCTCGGCATCCTCGCGGTCGTGGCGATCGGCGAACTCGGCGGCATCGACGCCGCGGTCGCGGCCGTCGATCGCTCGCAGCTCGAGTTGTTCCCGGCCGACACGCATTGGCTCGAGCTCGCGAACGCGTGGGCGCTGCCGATCATCGGTTCGGTCACGGCGCAGGAGCTGATCGCGCGCTTGCTCGCGACGCGCAACGCGACCGTCGCGCGACGCTCGGCGTTGTCGGCCGCTGCGCTGTACATGGCCGTCGGTCTGATCCCCGTCGGCCTCGCGCTGTGCGCGAAGTCGCTGGTGCCCGACCTCGAGGATCCCGAGCAGTTCCTGCCGGTGCTGGCGCAGCAGAAGCTGCACACGCTCGCGTACGTGATGTTCATCGGCGCGCTGATCTCGGCGATCCTGTCGACCGTCGACAGCTCGCTGCTGGTCGCCGGGACACTGCTGTCGCACAACCTCGTCGTGCCGCACGTGTCCGGGATCCGCGAGATCACGAAAGTGCGCATCGCGCGGGCCGGCGTGCTCGCGTTCGGCGTCATGGCGTACGGGCTCGCGGTCGCGTCCGACGGCGTCACGGCGCTCGTCGAGGAGGCGAGCGGGTTCGGCTCGGCGGGGATCTTCGTGATCTTCGTGCTCGGGCTGTTCGCGAAGGTCGGTGGTCCGCGCGCCGCCGTCGCCGCGCTGCTGACCGGCGTGCTCGCGTGGGAACTCGTCCACCACGTGCCGATGCTGGCGAACAGCGCATGGCTCGAGTCGCGCGCGCCGGAGTTCGCGCAGGGCTTGCGCGACGTACTCGCCCCGGTCGAAGCGACGTTCGTCGCCGCCGATTACCTGATCACTCTGGGGTTCGCGTTCACCGCGTACTTCGTCGCGGCCGCGTTCGAGCGCAAAGCGCCCGCGTCGTCTCCGGTCACAGCTTGATGCGGTCGACGACGCGCGCCGTGATCGGCGCATCGGGTGCGCCGACGTGCAGCGGCGCGCCGGCGGACTGTGCCTTCTTCTTCACGTAACCGAGAGCGCGCCACGTCGGCAGCCACGGCGGACCCGCGAGACTCGTGACGACGCCGGCGTCTTGACCATTCGCGAACAGCGGGACGGGAGCGGTCAGTCCCGCACCGTCGGTGAGTTCGAGTCGCACCAGGTGCTTCATCACCTTGTCGTACGTGTTGAGGCGCGCGATGACTTCCTGGCCGACGTAGCAGCCCTTCGTGAACGACACCGAGCCCCACAGCCCGGCCTCGAGCGGGTGGAAGTCCTCTCCGAGCTCGCGCGCGAACTCGGGCAGACCTTCGTGGACGCGCGCGGCGGCGTAGGCGTCGGGGCCGCACGCGACGAGTCCGTCCGCGGCGGCTCGCTCGAGCAACGCTGCCGCGACTCCCGGCGCTTCGTCTCGACCGCAGAGCAGGTAGAAGCCGGGCGAGGTCGTCAGTCCTTCGGTGCGGATGACTTGGACGTCGGTGGCGCCGATGCGGCCGGGGCAGACCGAGAACGGCTTCAGCTCCGGCGCCGCTGCGGCGACGTGCTTCGCGACGACGGCACTCGCGCTCGGGCCGAGTACGTGCAGCAGAGCGATCTCGGCGCTGACGTCGCGGACGTGGAAGTCCTCGGTGATCGTGTAGCGGTCGAGCCATTGGACGACGTGCGCGCCGTTGCCCGGCGACGTCAGCATCAGCACGGCGTCGTCCTTCACCAGCAGCCGCACCCAATCGACGATGCGCCCCTTGTTCGTCGTGAAGCAATTGGCGTGGCCGTCGCCCGGCGCGAGCTTCTTCAGGTCGTTCGACGAGATGCGCTGGACCAGATCGACGCGGTGCTTGCCGGTCAGCACGAAGCTCTGGATCGCGGACGCGTCGACGAGGCCGGCGGCATGCAACAGCGCGCGCGTCTGCGTGGCGGGATCGGCCGTGGGGGTCAGGATCGAGGTCATCGAGGCTCCGGCGACGGTTCTGCGGCGCGGGGTCCGGCGACGCCGATCCCGCGGAGCGCCATCATTCGCCGAGGCGCACCGGGAGCGCAAGGGCCACGTCCATCCCACGCGCCAGGCGGTATCGTTCCGGCCATGGTGAACGCAACCGACAGAACGACGATTCGAGCGGGCTCGACGTCGAAGATCACCGCCGCGCGCCAGTTCATCGACGAAGGCATTTGGCGCGACCAGGGCGACGGCCCCGTGACGCGACGCGTCGGCATGCGCCTGCTGCGCATCGTGACGATGGTCGTGCAGGGGTTGCTGAGCACCGAGGGGTTCATCCGCGCGGCCGCGTTGACGTACATCACCGTGCTGTCGCTGGTGCCGTTCCTCGCGCTCGGCTTCTCGGTCGCGAAAGGACTCGGCGCCTACGAGAAGCTGCGCAGCGAGGTCGTCAAACCGTTCCTCGACGAGACCTTCCCTCCGGACGAGGTCGCGGCGACGCCGACCACCGAAGAGCCGAAGGCCGGCGCCACGACGTCATCGGACGCGCCGACGAAGGCCGAATCGGTCGGCACGCGCCAGGCCATCGAGAAGGTGCTCGAGTTCGTCGAGAAGACCGGCTTCGGCAACCTCGGCGCCATCGGCTTGCTGTTCCTGATGCTCGCCGCGCAGAAGCTGTTGACGAGCATCGAGCAGGCGTTCAACCGGATCTGGGGCATCCGCAAGTCGCGTTCATGGATCCGCAAACTGACCGACTACACGGCGCTCATCGTCGTGACGCCGATCCTGCTGCTGGTCGCGACGACGCTCGGCTCCGCGCTGCAGACCGAGAAGGTCCAGGGCCTGATCTCGAAGCTCCCCGGCGCCGGCATCGTGATGGCGTACGTCGTGCCGCTCCTCGTGCTGTGGGTCGGGTTCACGTTCCTCTACGTGTGCCTGCCGAACACGAAGGTCCCGATCCGGTCGGCGTTCGTCGGCGGCATCGTCGGCGGCACGCTGTGGTACCTGTTCCAGATCCTCCACGTGCGGTTCCAGGTCGGGGTCGCCGGCTACAACGCGATCTACGCCGGATTCGCGGCGTTCCCGATCTTCCTCGCGTGGCTGTACTCGGTGTTCGTCATCGTGCTGGTCGGCGGCCTCGTCGCGTGGGCGCACGAGCACGAACCGATGCACAGCACGCTGCGCCGCGCCGGGGTCGAAACCCTGGCCGATCGCGAACTCGTCGCGGTCCGCGCACTGCGCTCGATCGCGGCCGCGTTCGCCGCCGGCAAGGGGATGATCCCCGAGGACGAACTCGCGACGCGGTGCGGTGTCCCGATCTCGAAGCTCGCCGAAGTGCTCGATCCATTGGTGGAGGCCGGTCTGCTCGCGCACGTGAACGAAGGCCGTACACCGGGCTGGTTGCCGACGCGGCCGCTCGACGCGATCCGCGTGCAGGACGTGCTCGACGGCTTGCGCGGCGTTCGCGCGAAGAGCCTCGAGAGCGGCGACGACGTCGCCGCGATCGTCGATGGGGTGCGCTCCGCAGCGGCGAGCACCAACGCGAACGTCACGCTTTCGCAAATCGCCGCCAACCGTTAGAAACCCGCCCTTCACCGAAGTCTGGCGCACCTTCGCGCCGATTCGATCGCGCGCACCGCGCTGCGAGGAGGACGCTTGAGCACTGCGGCCGACGTCGGGTCCGAAACGGGCCATCCGAAAGGTCTCTACGTCCTCTTCTTCGCCGAGCTGTGGGAGCGCTTCTGCTACTACGGCATGCGCGCATTGCTCGCGCTGTACATCGCCGATCAGTTCTTCCGGGCCGATCCGGAAGCGCAGGCGAAGGCGTCCGGAAGCTACGGCGGGTTCACCGCGCTCGTCTACGCGCTCGGCGTGTTCGGCGGCGCGGTCGCGGACCGGTTGCTCGGGTATCGGCGCACGATCGTCGTCGGCGGGTTGTTCATCGCCGCCGGCGAGTTCATGTTGATGGTGCCCGCGGGCAACTATCTGGGACTCGAGCAGAAGCAGCTGTTCTTCTTCGGCCTCGCGCTGCTGATCGTCGGCAACGGCTTGTTCAAGCCGAACATCTCGACGCTCGTCGGCAAGCTCTACAAGCCGAACGATCCGCGCCGCGACGGCGGCTTCACGATCTTCTACATGGGCATCAACGTCGGCGCGGCGCTGTCGCCGATCGCGTGCGAGCGCTTCGCGACGTTCATGGGCACGAACGGTGTCCCCGACTACCGCTACGGCTTCATGCTCGCCGGCGCGGGCATGCTGCTCGGACTCGTGTGCTTCTGGCGGTTCACGCACCTGTTCGGCGAGCAGGGCCTGCCGCCGAAGGGCAAGGAAGGCTTCGGCCCGATCCTGAAGGTCGTGCTCGGTGGCTTGATCGTCGCGCCCGGCGCGTACGCGCTGCTCTCGTTGAGCGACGACGCGGTCATCTACACGATGTACACCGCGTTCGGCGTGATCGCGCTGTTCCTGCTCTCCGTCGCGTTCCGCGAAGAGAAGGAAGGCCGCGAACGCATGTTCGCGCTCATCCTCTTGCTGTGCTTGAACTGCGTGTTCTGGGCCGGGTTCGAGCAGGCCGGCAACTCGCTGAACTTCTTCGCGAAGGGCCAGCTCGAGCCGCTGACGATCGGCGATTGGTCGATGCCCGGCGAGTGGTGGCAATCGGTCAACGCGGTGCTGATCGTGTTGTTCGGTCCGCTCTTCTCCGCGGCGTGGGTCGCGCTCGACAAGAAGGGCAAGAACCCGACGATCCCCGCGAAGTTCGGCCTCGGCTTCCTCGGCATGGGGCTCGGCTTCGTCGCGATCAACGAGGGCATCGGCCAGGCGACCGCGGCCGGTCTCGTCATGTGGTACTTCCTGCTGCTGCTCTACGTGCTGCACACGCTCGGTGAGCTCTGCATCTCGCCGGTCGGTCTGTCGATGGTGACGAAGCTCGCGCCCGCGCGCATGACCGGCATGGTCATGGGAGCGTGGTTCGTGTCGATCGCGACCGGCAACGTCGTGGCCGGCAAGATCTCGAGTCTCGCGGCCGAAGCGAAGGCCCAGGCCACGACCGCGCTGGGCCAAGTCCAGGCGTACGGCAGCGTGTTCGAATACGTCGCGTACGCCGGTGTCGGCCTCGGCATCACGGTGATCGTGCTGTCGCCGATCATCAACAAGTGGATGCACGGCGTGAAGTGACGCGAGCCACAGCGTTCGCGTGAATCGGGCCGCCCCGCACTCCTCGTGCGCGGCGGCCCGTTCGCGTTCGCGGAGTGGGGACTGTCCCCATTCGGGCACGCTGGTCGCGCGGGCTTCCCATTGCCCGAGCCGTTGGTTGCATGCGTCGCCATGTTCACTGCATCCCTCGCTGCGTCGTTGGTGATCTCCGCCGTAACCGTCGCGCAAGTCGCACCCGTCACTCCCGCGTCGATCGCGGCCCGCTTCACGCGGTTCGATCTCGACGGGGAACGACCGCGCGAGATCGATGCGCTGACGGCGTTGCCGTGGTCCGCGAGCGCGGTCCCGGGAGCGCGAGCCCGCGCGCCGGTCGTGTTGCTGTTCGTCGAGGAGCGCCTACTGGCCGACGCCGGCGGCGAGGAGGCGAAGAAACTCGGCGACGCGCTCGCGCGCTGGGCGAACGACGTGACGAGCGAGGGATCGCGCGCGATCGGATTCTCGGCGCGCGTCCACGCCGGCTCCGAGCATCAGGACGGCAGGACGCTGTTGGCGCTGCGACGCGTCGCGCAGGCCGTCGATCGCGAGTGCGGACCGCTCGCCGGCATCGTGCTCGTCGGCGCGTTCCCCGACGCGCTGCTCGTACGCACCTGCAATTGGTGGCGCGACGACCCGATCACGCTGCGCGCCGGGAAGCCCGACGCGGCGACGTACGAACATCGCACGTGGCTGCGCTCGATGCCGGAGATCGTCGCGCACACGGCGGACGTCGTGCTCGGCGACCTCGACGGGGATTGGGAATCGCGCTACCGCGAGGGCCCGACGCGCCTCGAGTGGAACTTCTGCATCCCGAGCGGCGCGACGCACGACGGCGCACTCGTCCTGAAGGACCACGAGGCCGGCTCGTATCCGCTGTCCGACTTCTTCGAGGTCGACGACGGCAACGTCGATCTCCGCGTCGAGACGAACACCGACGGCACGAGCCGCGTGCTCGCGACGCCGCGCGCCGAGTTGCGCGACTTCGAATGCACGACGCGGGACAAAGCGCGTCCCAATTCGATGGCGCTGCCCGAGGTCTGGGTGTCGCGCATCGACGCGCGCGGCGTCGCGTACGCGCTGCGCAAGGACTTGCTCGACGACGCCGGCCGCCCGAAGACGACGCCGCGCCCGGCCGACATCGATCCGAAGTCCGGCGCGTTCGTCGGCTACGAGTACGACGAGAGCTTCGAACGCCGGTTGCTGTTGCGGTTCTTCGCGCGCAACCATGCGTATCGCACCGGCGACCTCGAGCCGCGCGACACCGTCGCGTCGCTGGCCTGCGGATTGCCGTCGGGCTACCACGAGATGGCTCGTGCGCGCGCGACGTGGAACGATCTCGACGCGAGCCTCGACGTCGGCGGCGAACCCGACCTCGCCGCGGTCGCGCGCTGGTTCGCGGCGCCGGCGATCCTGCGCACGATCCGAGCCCACAGCGATCCGTGGGGCTCGGCGTTCACGGCGACGAAGGACGTCGCGCTCCTGGAGAAGGACGCCGGCGGCGTGCCGCGCGGCTTCGTGATCGAGAACGAGCACTTGCGGCCGTCGCTCGCGCGCTGCGGCGGCAAGCTCGACTTCCTGCTGATGCGCACGCTGTACGAGAACGGCGTCACGGGAAACGGCGCGTCGTTCTACGTCCACACCGGCTGCGAGGCGATCTCGCCGCCGAACGCGACGAACCTGCCGTGGTCGGATCGCGGCCACGGAGCCTTCGGCGGCGGCAACGCCGTGCTGTTCTTCGGCGACGGCCTCGCGCTCGTCGGGCGCGCGAAGGTCTTCTACGACGAACCGCGCGGATTCGCGGACGCGCTGCGCGAGGGCCGCACCTTCGGCGCGGCGTGGATCCGCTACTTCGAACTCGAATCGGCCGCGACGACCTGGGCCGAGGTCGGTGACGACATCGGTCGCAAACGGGCCTACTTCTGGTCCGTACTCGGGGACGGATCGTTGAGCTTGCGCTCCACGAACGGTTAGAACGCTGGCCCTCGCGCGCGTTCGGCCGCGCCATGACGGGAGACTCGCGTGTTCAAGAACCACCCGGTGGGTCTCGCTCCACTCTTCTTCACGGAGATGTGGGAGCGGCTGAGCTTCTACGTCATCGGCGGATTGCTGCTGCTGTACGCGGTCGACACCGAGGTCGGCGGCCTCGGCATGACGCGCAGTCACGCGAACGAGATCGTCGGCACGTACCTCGCGTTCGTCTACTTCACGCCGTTCCTCGGCGGGTTGATCGCGGACCGCTACCTCGGCTACCGGCGCGCGGTGCTGCTCGGTGGCCTCAGCATGGCGACCGGCCTGTTCCTGCTCGGCACGCCGGGTGAAGCGACGTTCGTCGGCGGCCTGGTGATGGTCTGCATCGGCAACGGCCTGTTCAAGCCGAACATCTCGGTGATGGTCGGCAACCTGTACCAGCCGGGCGATCCGCGCCGCGATGCGGGCTTCAACATCTTCTACATGGGCATCAACATCGGAGCGTTCGCCGCGTTCCTGCTCGGCGCGTACGTGCGCAACGAGTTGGGCTGGAGCTGGGCGTTCCGCATGGCCGGTGTCGGCCTGTTGCTCGGCGTCGGGATCCTGCTGACGCAGTGGACCAAGCTCGCCGTCGCCGACCGCAAGCCCGAGGTGAAGCCGGGCGACATCCCGCTCGCGCGCATCTTCGGCACGATCCTGCTGCCGGCGTTCGTCGTCGGTGGCATCGCGTACTGGCTGGTCGAGTCGAAGACGCTCGTGCTGCCGCCCGCGATGACGCCGCCGCTGACCGCGTTCATCGCCGGCATGATCCCGGTGATCATCTTCTTCGTGCGGCTCGGCCTGAAGGCGATGCCGACCGAGCGCCCGGGCATCCTCGCGCTGATGCCGATCTTCGTCGCCGGCGGCACGTTCTTCATGGTGCTGCACCTGAACACGACGGCGCTGACCACGTGGGCCGAAAAGGACA
>JAEUIB010000611.1 GCA_016795255.1 Planctomycetota bacterium | reverse complement strand
AACGCCGTCGAGTACTTCGTCAGCTACTACGACTACTACCAGCCCGAGGCGTACGTGCCGCGCACGGACACGTACATCGAGAAGGACTCGGCGATCAATGAGCGCATCGAGCGCATGCGCAACTCCGCGACCGCGTCGTTGCTGTCGCGCAAGGACGTGCTGATCGTGTCGTCGGTGTCGTGCATCTACGGCCTCGGTTCGCCGGACGCGTACGGCTCGATGGCCGTGACGTTGAAGCGCGGCGTGCCGGTCGATCGCGACGACGTGCTGCACCAACTGACGCGGATCCTCTACACGCGCAACAACCTCGACTTCCAACGGGGCACGTTCCGCGTGCGCGGCGACGTCATCGAGATCTTCCCCGCGTATGCCGACGATCGCGTGATCCGGCTCGAGCTGTTCGACACCGAGCTCGAACGCATCCTCGAAGTCGATCCGCTGCGCGGTGAGATCACGCGCGAGCTCGACGAGATCACGATCTTCCCGGCGAGCCACTACATCACGCCGCAGGAGCGCCTCGAGCGCGCGCTGGACTCGATCCGCGTCGAGCTCGACCTGCGCCTGCTCGAGCTGCGCAAGGCCGACAAGCTGCTCGAAGCGCAGCGGCTCGAACAGCGCACGCGCTACGACCTCGAGATCCTGCGTGAGACGAGCACGTGCTCGGGCATCGAGAACTACTCGCGGCATCTCGACGGCCGCAAGTCCGGCGAACCGCCGTCGACGCTGATCAACTATTTCCCCGAGGACTTCCTGCTCGTCATCGACGAGAGCCACCAGATGGTGCCGCAGATCGGCGGCATGTACCGAGGCGACCGCGCGCGCAAGGAGACGCTGGTCGAGTACGGCTTCCGCCTGCCGTCCGCGCTCGACAACCGGCCGCTGAAGTTCGAGGAGTTCGAGCGGCTCGTGAACCAGGTCGTCTATGTGTCGGCGACGCCGGCCGAGTTCGAGCGCGCGAAGTCCGGCGGCAACGTCCACGAGCAGGTCATCCGACCGACCGGCCTGATCGACCCGGAGGTCGAAGTCCGCAAGGCGCGTGGCCAGGTCGACGACCTGCTCGCCGAGATCAAGGACCGCGCGGCGAAGAAGCAGCGCGTGCTCGTCACGACGCTGACGAAGCGCATGGCCGAGGAGCTGACCGACTACTACGTCGAGTGCGGCATCCGCGTGAAGTACATGCACTCGGACATCGACACGCTCGAGCGCGCCGAGCTCGTCCGTGACTTGCGCAAGGGCGTCTACGACGTGCTGGTCGGCATCAACCTGCTGCGCGAGGGTCTCGACATCCCCGAGGTCACGCTGGTCGCCGTGCTCGACGCCGATCGCGAGGGCTTCCTGCGGTCGACGACGTCGCTGGTGCAGACCTGCGGCCGCGCGGCGCGCAACGTCGACGGCCGCGTGATCCTCTACGCCGACACGATGACGGGCTCGATGGAAGCCGCGCTCGGCGAGATGAGCCGCCGGCGTGAGAAGCAACGCGCGCACAACGAGGCGCACGGCATCACGCCGCAAACGGTCAAGAAAGCGATCCGCGAGATCCTCGATTCGAGCGCCGAGAAGGACTACGTGACGATCGACGCCGGCGACGAGGTCGACGTCGACCGCATGGATCCGGTCAAGGTCGCGCGCGAGATCCAGCGTCTCGATCGCGAGATGCGCCAACTCGCGTCGAACCTGAAGTTCGAAGCCGCGGCCAAGGTGCGCGACAAGATCCGCGCGCTGCAGGAACTCGAGCTGCGTTACCGTTGATCCGATGGTGAGCGAGGCTCTGCAACGCAAGCTCGATCAATTGCCGACGGAGCCCGGGGTCTACCTGTTCCGCGACGCGGCCGGCGAGCTGTTGTACGTCGGCAAGGCGGCGCGACTGCGGTCGCGCGTGCGGTCGTACTTCCAGAGCACGAACGACGGCCGGCTCGCGACGTTCTTCATCGACAAGTACGTCGCGGACGTCGAGTTCGTGATCACGCGCAGCGAGAAGGAAGCGCTGCTGCTCGAGAACAACCTGATCAAGAAGTTGAAGCCGCGCTACAACCTGCGGCTGCGCGACGACAAGACGTTCCTGTCGCTCAGGCTCGATCCGCGCGCGGAGTTCCCTCGCATCGTGCCGACGCGCCGCATCCACAAGGACGGCGCGCTGTACTTCGGCCCGTACGCGAATGCCGGTGCGATCCGTCGCACGCTGCGCTTCCTGCGCTCGTTCGTGCCGCTGCGCGACTGCAAGGACACCGACTTCAAGTCGCGCACGCGCCCGTGCCTCGAGCACGAGATCGGCCGATGCAACGCGCCGTGCGTGGGCCTGCAGACGCGCGAGGAGTACGCGCAGGACGTCGCGCGAGCGGTGCGCATCCTGCGCGGCGACGCGGACGAACTCATCGCGCAAGTGAAGGACGAGATGCAGCGCGCGTCGGATCGCATGCATTACGAACGCGCGGCGGTGCTGCGCGACCACCTCGAGAGCCTGTCGACGTCGATCGAGAAGCAAGGCGTCGACACGCATGCGCTCGGCGACGCCGACGCGATCGGCGTGCACCGCGAGGGCGGGCTGACGGAAGTCGTCGTGCTGCACGCGCGCGAGGGCAAGCTCGTGTCGACGACCGGCTTCACGTTCGAGCACGATCTGCCGCAGGACGAACTGCTCGGCGAGTTCCTGTCGCAGTTCTACGCAGGCGGCCGGCCGATCCCCGAGCTGATCCTGCTGACCGACGAGCCGTACGGCCACGACACGCTGGTCGAGTGGTTGCGCGAGCGACGCGGCGGCGCGGTCGAGTTGCGCGTGCCGAAGCACGGCGAGAAGGCGCGTTTGCTCGAGCTCGCGGCGGAGAACGCGCGTCTGACGCTGCTGGCCTCGACCGACAAGCAACGCCGC
>JAEUIB010000587.1 GCA_016795255.1 Planctomycetota bacterium | reverse complement strand
CGGCGGACTCGGATCCGTGTCGACGGCGACGGCCGGCGCGTCATCGCGCGTCAACCACCACGCCCCCGCGACCAACGCCAACCCACCCACGACGACGCCGACGACGGCAGCGGACTTCATCCCGATTCCCTTCCGGATGGGTCTCCCATCCCTCTCGATTCCGACGCGCTCGCCCCTCGAGCCTCGAGCCGCGAGCGTCGCGGGACCGTACCGCGCGGACTCGCCGTCGTCACCCACCCAACGCGGCGATCGTCGAGTCGCACGCGGCGCCGAGTTGCGCGTCCTTCGTCCAGCGCTCCTTCGTGCGCTGCAGCAGTGCGATGCCGCGCGGATCCTGCCAGTGCTCGAGCACCGCGCACAGCGACTTCACGAGCTTGCGGCGCGACTCGGTCGTCTTCGTCGCGAAGCGCGGATCGTCGTCGTCGGGCGTCACGTACGGCGTCTTCGGCGTGAACACCGTCGCGACGAGGTCGGCGTCGGCGAGCGGCAGCAAGACGTCCTTCGAGGTCGCGGCGTCGATGCGCGCGGCCGCGTCGCACCACGCGGCGAAGCCGGCGAGGCGCGTGTCGTACTCGACGTACATCAGTTGATTGCCGTTCAGCTTCGAGGCCTCGAAGCGTTCGACGAGACGCTTCGACGCGCGTGCGAGCAACGGCACGCCGTCGGGAGTCGCGATCACGCCGAGCCCGGCGATGGTGGCGTGTAGCACGCGCCAATCCTCGTCGTCGAGCCCGGGCGCGAGCAGCGCGACGTTGCCCGGCCGCCCCATCGCGCCGAGCGTCTCCGCGGCGAGCACGCGCGTGTCGACGCTCGACTTGTTCGACTTCAGCAGCGCGGCGATCTGCTTCGCGAGTGCGTCGTCGTCGAGCTTCGCGAGCGCGTCGCGCGCGTCGGCGCCTCGCTGTCCGCCGGCCTTCAGCGCGGCGAGCAGTTCCTTCGGATCGTCCGCGGACGCGCCCGTGGCCTTGAACGGTTGCTCGGGATCGCCGAACAGCGCGATCTCGCGCTTGCTCGGCTTCGCGTCGAACGACGACTCGGGGCCGAGCGCGCCTTTCTTCGACGGCGCGCGCGTGCGGCCGCTGAACCAACGGAAGATGTCGTCGCGCACCCAGTCGGGGAAGCCGTGGCCGACGCCGTTCAGCTCGGTGTAGACGAAGTCGAGCTTCGGCTTCTTCTTGCCGTCGCCGAGCAACTGGCGCATGACCTGGCGGTCGGACTCGGGGGGGACGATCGCGTCGTCGGCGCCGTGATAGCAGTAGACGGGCACGCCGGCGGCTTCGGGCGACGACCGACCCCCACCACCGCCCGCGCACGGCGCGTACGCGGCCCAGACGTCGGGCCAGCGCGGGCCGAAGTCCCACGCGCCGAACCCTCCCATCGAATGGCCGACGAGGTAGACGCGCGTGCGGTCGACGTTGAAGCGCAGCGTCATCTCGTCGAGTACCGCGCGCAGCAGCGCCTCGTTCGGGTCCTTGCGCCACGGAGCGGCGAGCGCCGTGGGGCAGACGACGATGCAGCCGTACTTCTCCGATTCGGCGACGTAGAAGTTCATCGCCTCTTCGCCGGAACCGGTCACGAGCGTGTCGTCCGCTCCGCCCGCGCCGCCGCCGTGGAGGCCGACGACGAGCGGAGTCGGACGCAGCGCGTCGTAGCTCTTCGGCACGTAGAGGCAGTACGTGGCGCCCGGGACCTTCTCGGAGTCGACGGTCAGCGGGACCTTGTCGCGGCGACCCTTCGGCAGTCGCGCGGAGCGGCGCGCGCGCTCGAGGTACGCGAGGCGCGGCTTCGTCGCGAGCGCTTCGAGTTCGGCGAGCGCGGCCTTCGCTTCGTCGTCGGTCTTCGCGTCGACGTAGCGGCGCTCGAGCGCGCGGCCTTGCTCGGTCAGGTTCGAATTGCGCGTCAGCAGGCCTTGGAGCTTCGTCGCGCCGTAGGCGGCGAGCGCGGCCTCGTACGTGGGATCGAGCACGACGGCTTGCTCGAGGTGGTACGCGGCCTCGGCCTTCATGCCGTGTTCGGCGCAGAACGTCGACAGCTCGAAGTGGTCCTGCGCGGCGAGGCCGGGCTTCGCCGCGCGCATGCGGAACTCGACCTCGGGCGGCTCGGCGATGACGACGTCCTTGACCTTCGCGCGGGGCAGCACGTTCGCGTCGGGGATCTCGAACGTCATGTCCGGATGCCGCGACCGCCAAGGATTGACGACGACGCCGGTGTCGTCGTTCTTCGACACGACGACGCCTTCGAGCTTCTTGCCGTTCGCGAGCGTGACCGTGTCCGCGTGGAGGGGCGCGAGGGCGATGGCGACAACTACGGAAACAGCCCAGGGCGCACGAGGGATTCGGAGGGTTGCCATGACGACGGCTCATCGGGAGGAAGCGGCTTCGACACCGTACGCGGTCCGTCTCCCGAGCACGACGACCGAGTCACGCACCCGGTGTCACGCGAAGGCCCGCACACCGGTCTCGTTCGTCGCCCGGGCCACGGCCCGGGTGCTGGCCCGGGTGGCGGCCCGGGTGACAACGCCGTACGCCCCCCCGCTGTCCACCGAATGGACCATGCTTTATAAAGTGTAAAATGCGTTCTCGACTCCCCAACCCCTTGTGTATGGTTCCGTTCCGCACCGAAGATCTGGCACCTTTCGATCGACCAGCCGGGGCGGAACGGTCGCCCGCCCCCTCGCAGGGCTGGATGTGAGCGACGAGAACCTGGATCGAAGCTCTTCCTTGGCGGTAGCCCCCAAGAAGCTGTTCCGCATCGGGGAAGTGATGGCGCACACGGGCTTGTCCCGGCAGACCATTCACAACTACACGATGCTGGGGCTGATCAACGCCGTCGGGCGCACGCCCGCCGGTCACCGCTTGTATGGAGAAGAAGTCTTCGCCCGCCTCGAGCGCGTGAAAGCGCTGCGTGACACGCACACGTTGCTCGAGATTCGCGCGATCCTCGACGCGCCGAGCCCTCCGGGGCAGAAACAGAACGGCACGTCATGAAGCCCACGACACGATCGCGCGCGCGGGACCCATGGGGACTTTTATGAGTTCGAGTGCCGGCCAAGAGCGACGCCCGACCGCCGCCTTGTGGCGCAGGTATCAAAAAGCACGCGATCGCGTGCTGCGCAATCGCATCCTCGAAGCCTACCTGCCTCTCGTTTCCGCGGTCGCCGCGCGCGTCGCGCACCGCCTGCCGCCCTGTGTCGAACTCGAGGACCTGAAGAGCGTCGGAGTCCTCGGCCTGCTGAACGCGATCGACCATTTCGACGTCGGTCGCGGCGTCCAATTCGAAGCGTTCAGCAAGAAGCGCATCGCGGGCGCGATGCTCGACGAACTGCGCCGCCAGGATTGGATCCCGCGCGAAGCTCGCGATCGCGTCGAAGCACTGCGCGCGGCGAAGCAGGAACTGCGTGATCGGTTCGGTCGAGAAGCGTCGGACTTCGAACTCGCGCGCTGCATGAACCTGTCGCTGCGCGCGGTCCACGACATCACGATCGAACTGACGTTGACCAACATGATGCCGCTCGACACGAGCGAGGACGAATCGGGCAACGCGCATCGCTTCGATCTCGCGAACGAAGAGCCCGAACCCTACGAGCGCGCGTTCCAGAGCGAGCTGCTGTCGCTGGTCG
>JAEUIB010000543.1 GCA_016795255.1 Planctomycetota bacterium | reverse complement strand
GCTGTTCTCGATCTTCAAGAACTACGACGACGAGAACGTGCTGCGCGCGCTGCCGGCCGCGCTGCTGTTGACGATGCGGCGCACGAAGTACCTGCTGAACGTCGAAGAGTCCGAGTTCTCGCTGGCGCAGAACCGCGGGCTGAAGAAGGGGCCGTTCGGCGGACTGCGCGTCCGCGCGGCGGGCAAGTTGTCGCGCGGCAACGTCCCGCTGGCCGGCATCGCCGACGTGCTGGCGATCAACGAGTTCTCGGCGCAGATCTCTAAGTTCGCCGCGAAGCGCAAGTGGATCCAGGACCGCCGCAAGCGGTCGGACAAGGAGATCCTGGCGCTGTTCAAGGAGCCGTTCTGGCCGGCCGAACGGCCCGAGGAATACTCCACTTTGCAGTCGGATTTGGCCGACTTCTTCGGGCTGAAGGAGCTGTTCCCTAAGAGAACGTGAATCAATCCGATGGATTCACGTTCTCGGACTCACCAGGTGTTGCTCGGCGACGGCAGTCGCCGAATTTGAAGGTCGTTCCCGACGAGCATGGCCGAATCGTCTGTGAATACGGCGGCTGCCGCCGCCTCGGACACCTTGTGCGTTCGGCCGTGAAGACATTGGGGGCGGCCCCCAATTTGTTCACGGCCTCTGAGACCCGGGGGCAGGGGGGCGCGAAAGTTCCGCCCTCCGGTCCGGCATCGGGCAAGGGAGCGAGGTAAGCTCCCGGGCTTCGTTCTCCCAGGGACACGCGTTCCGCTTCGGATCGGCTCATGAAGCTCTCGGTCGTCATCCCCGTCTACAACGAGAAGGACACGATCACGACCGTCATCGATCGTGTCGCCGCGACGCCGTTCGACAAGGAGATCATCGTCGTCGACGATTGCTCCAAGGACGGGACGCGCGACGTGCTGAAGGCGCTGGATCGACCGGGCGTCCGCGTGTTCTTCCACGAGGTCAACCAAGGCAAGGGCGGCGCGCTGCGCACGGGCTTCAGCCAAGTGCAGGGCGACATCGTGCTGATCCAGGACGCCGACCTCGAGTACACGCCCGACGACTACGGAGCGCTGATCAAGCCGATCACCGACGGCAACGCCGACGTGGTGTTCGGCTCGCGCTTCCTCGGCGGCACGCACCGCTGCCACCTGTTCTGGCACTACGTCGTCAACAAGGGCCTGACGACGATCTCGAACGTGTTCACCAACCTGAACGTGTCGGACATGGAGACCTGCTACAAGGTCTTCCGCCGCGAAGTCGCCGACCGCATCAAGATCGAGAGCAACCGCTTCGGCGTCGAACCTGAGTTGACCGCCAAAGTCGCGCGCCTGCGCTGCCGCGTCTACGAAGTGCCGATCTCGTATTTCGGACGCGACTACTCCGAGGGCAAGAAGATCGGTTGGAAGGACGGCTTCGACGCGATCTGGTCGATCCTGAAGTTCAACCTGTTCAGCGCCCGCCCCGAGCCGCTGCCGCGGAAGCCGCACGCAGAACACTGAGCGGGCTCGGGCCGCTGGGCCCGACGCCCGCTCGGGCGTCGAGGCGAGCCGGGGGGCAACGGCCCCCGGTCCCCGTCCCACCGAGGCCGAAGGCCGTCCCTCCTCGCACCACGTTAGGCGGGGGCACAGCCCCCGCACCCCCTCGTTCGACCGCTCGCGGTCGAACGACCAAAGAGGGGCCTCACAAACGAGCGAGGCCCCTCTTTGGAAACACCCGCGCCCTTGAGTCGCGCGTGGACTTGACGCGAAGGGACGTCGTGAACGGGCTCTCGCTGCGGCCATTCAAAGCCGCAGGGGTGGCTTCTCGACGGCGTGATGGGCGACCCCTGTCGATCTAACGCCGGGTCACGTACTCACGAGACGTGTAGAGCGGATCGCCACAGCTGCGGCGGGCTGCTGAGCGGCCGCTCCGAGAGCCCGTTCACGACGTCCCTTGGCGACGGAGTGGTTTTCAGAGCGCGCGAGCTTGAACCCGCGGGAGAACTTCGGGTCGCGCTTCGCGCTCCGCGGTAGCGATTGAAGGCATCGGTAGATGACGGGGACGGAGGCGCGTCTGTCCCCGTCATGTCCGGCTCGTTCCACCCCTTCACCCTTGCCCCCGTCGCCCCCGGGTCCCGCGCCACCGTCAGCGTTTTCCATACTCGCGTTCACGTTCACGGCCCCCGGCGCGGTCAGCGCTGGCTCGCCGGCGAACCAGACTCCAACCCTTCGACACGATCGCGCAAGTCCTTGGCCCGCCGTGGTCTAACCCGGACGCGTTTGCCGCCGGCAATCGCGTCCGGGTACCCGGACGCGGTGACCGCCGGTGATCGCGTTCGGGCGACGTCTCAGGTCTCGGTCACCGGGTCTCGTCCTCGGGTCTCGGTGATCGTTCCCTGAGAGCGCGCACCTCTGCATCCCAACCAGACCAGTCGCGCTCTCCTGCCGGTCGTGCGAAGCACGATCGCGAGCACCGCG
>JAEUIB010000766.1 GCA_016795255.1 Planctomycetota bacterium | reverse complement strand
TCTCGTCCGCCGGCGCCTCGGCCGCGTCGTGGATCGTGATGCGGCCCGCCTTCGTGACGATCACGTACTGCGGCGCGCGGACCTTCGTCTCGACCAGCGCGTGCGCCGCGTTGCGCTTCTTGCCCTTCGCTCCGACGTCGTCGCTTCCACGTGCGTGCGCCGTGGTCCGCGCCGAGATCGCCAAGGCCGCAAGGATCGCCAGGACTGCGATGCGCAACTTCATGGTCCGCGTCTCCAGTGGTTCGCGAGGTCCGCGAGCGCGATCGAAGCGACGCGCTGCTCTTCCCTGCGAGGCGACGTCGGCGCGAGCGACCGACACGCGAAACCGTGGCGCTCGCACCGCGCAAAAACGACGGCGCCTTGCGGACGTTTCGTTTCGAACGCGCGGAAGAGCCCCGTCTCTGCGCGGCACGCAACGTGTTTCCTGAGCGGCTCCGCACGGCCGTTCCGGTCGGCCCGAGGCGGCTTAGTCCGTTGCGAACCACCGAGTTGTGGCGTCTGCGCGCTCGGAACGGCTGAAAAACGCGGCGGACTTGAAGGCCTTGTCCGACCCGCCCTAGCAAGAACCTCGCTGTCTGTCCGGATCTGCCGGCCGCGACCGAAGCGACTTCAAGACTCGTCGGCTTGAGTCGGATCGGCGCGGAATGTCCCGGCCACGAGTTCGAGCGCGGGACATGTTCCGGGCACAACTCGATTCGAGTCGCCGATGGAGGGCGGCTCGGAACGGCCCTCAGGAGGGGCAAGCACCATGAGCATCACCCGCGCGTTCCCCAGCATCCGCAAGTTCATGTCGACCGCCGCACTCGCCGGTGCGTTCGCGGCCGCGCCGTCGGCCTTGGCGGACACGCCGCCCGACCTCATCGCATTGTCCGTGAGCGGCCCGGGTCAGACCCAGATCGGCACGCCGGCGACCGTGAACCTGTTCGTCGTCAACCTCGGCGGACCGTTGGTCGGCTCGTACACGGCCAACATCTATCTGTCGACCGACACGGTGATCGACGTCGGCGACACGCTGTTCTCGAGCGTCACGAGCTCGTTCGTCGGTGCGCTGACGACGACCGCGACGGTCCCGGAGAACCTGCAGCCCGGCATCTACAACTTCCTGATGCGCATCGATCCCGCGGCCGGCGAGACGGTGACGTTCAACAACGAGATCATCGGCAACTCGATCGCCGCGTTCAGCGTCGACCTCGTCGTCGAAGACGCCTCGCCGATCGCCGCGTTCGCGACCGCCGACGGCGAAGACCCGCCGACGCACATCCTCGAGGTGAAGAACGGTGGCTCCGAAGACGGCATCCTCGTCTTCACCGCCGCCGAGTTCCCCGAAGTGACTTGGTTGTCGATCACGCCGACCTCGAGCTTCGCGCTCGCGAACAGCCCGGCGAACCAGATCGAGGTGCGATTCAACGTCGACGGACTCGCGCCCGGCATCTACCAGACCCAGATCGCTCTCGTGAACTTCAACGACGTCGACGATCACGAGCTCGTCCCGGTCACGCTGACGGTCGGTCGCTCGCGCATGAACCCCGGTGATCGTCTGATCGGCGAAGTCGACGTGCCCGGCGAGAAGGACGAAGTCGCGTTCGACGCGGTGGCCGGCATGAAGGTCCGCGTGCGCGTCCAGTCGACGAGCGGCGACCTCAAGCCGAAGCTGACGCTGATCGACCCGAACCAGCAGGTCCTGAAGGAGTACGTGCTGAAGCACTCGCCGCGCGGCATCCGCAAGACCCTCGTGATGCCGACCTCGGGTGAGTACACGCTGCGCATCGAAGGCGCCGACGGCACGGTCGGTGACTACCTGATCCAGACGTCGCGCAAGCTGCCGAAGAAGGCGATGCCGGCCAAGCTGAAGATCAAGCCGTCGAACGGCGGGAACGTCGCGTACATCACGCTGCTCGGCCTGCCGCTCGCCGACCTCGACTTCGTCGTCGCGCCGACCAAGAGCTTCAAGGCGCAGCCGGTCGTGTCGCTGAAGAAGCCGGACGGGTTCTACCTCGACATCTCGGCGAACACGCAGTCGCAGCCGAACCGCAACGTCATCGGCGCCGACGTGACGCTCGCGACCACCGGTGAGTACGTCCTCGAGATCACGGGCTTCGTGTCGCCGAAGGAGACGCTGAAGGTGAAGCTGCTCCCGACGCAGCCGGCCGCCGGCAACTCGTCGGTCCTATTGCCCTGATCCTCGACCCTCCGCACGTTCTCGCGTCGCCGTGCGTCTGAACACGGCGACGTGAGCAAAGTCCCCTCCTCCTCCACCCTTCAGACCCGTCCGGGGGTCCTTCGCGAACGCGGAGGACCCCCGTCGTGTTTGCAGCGTCGCTCGCCGTGCCCTTGGCGGGACGAGCCCACGGCGTCAGACTCCGCGCATGAACCACGATCAAGCGATCCTATTGCTGCACGTCCTCGGCGCCACGGTGTGGACCGGTGGGCATCTCGTCCTCGCGATCGGGTTCCTCCCCGGCGCCCTGAAGACCGGCGACGC
>JAEUIB010000489.1 GCA_016795255.1 Planctomycetota bacterium | reverse complement strand
GATGATCTCGTGCAGCGTCGACGGCGTCTTGTCCTTCGTCGTCGTGAACAAGCAGATCTTGGCGACGTCCTGGCGCAGGTCGTCGTCGGCGTAGATGCCTTCCTTCAGCGTCGCGCCGAACTCGGCGAAGAAGTCCACGTACTTCGCGCGGTCGTTCTCGAGCAGCTTCGCCAGCGCTTCGACGACGCGCTTCGTCAGGCGATTGCGGATCGGCTTGAGTTGGCGCGCGTGCTGCAGCGTCTCGCGCGACACGTTCAGCGGCAGATCGGCGGAGTCGACGAGGCCGCGGACGAAGCGCAGCCACGGCGGCAGCAGCTCCTCGCATTCGGCCATGATCAGCACGCGCTTCACGTACAGCGCGAGGCGCGAGCGCGGCTTCTCCGGTTCGAACAACGTCGGCGCGCGCTTCGTCGGCAGGTACATCAGCGCCGTGTATTCGAACGTGCCTTCGGCGCGGAAGTGGATCGACTCGAGCGGCTCGTCCATCGCGTGCGACAGGTGGCGATAGAACTCGGTGTGTTCTTCCGCCGTGACCTCGGCCGGCGGCCGCGTCCACAGCGGCTTCATCGAGTTCAGCGTGACGATCTCGCGCTCGCCTTCCTTGCGTTCGACCTCGAGCTCGATCGGGTACGCGATGAAGTCCGAATGGCGCTTCACCACGCTGCGCAGCGTCCATTCCTGCGTGAAGTCCTGCGGATCGTCCTCGTCCTCGGGCAGCGGCTTCAGGTGCAGCGTGATCCGCGTGCCGCGCGCGAGGCCGCCGGCTGCTTCGATCGTGAACGTGCCGTCGCCCTTCGAGCGCCAGCGCACGCCGGCGACGTCGCCGGCCTTGCGCGTCTCGACGACGACTTCGTCGGCCACCATGAACGCCGAGTAGAACCCGACGCCGAACTGCCCGATCAACTCCGGGAGCGCGCCGTCCGCGCCGGCGCCGTCCTTCTTCACGTGCTCGAGGAACGAGCGCGTGCCCGACCGCGCGATCGTGCCGAGGTTCGCGACGACTTCGTCGCGGTCCATGCCGATGCCGGTGTCGACGACCGTCAGCGTGCGGGCCTTCGGGTCGCGTTCGAGCCGGATCGCGAGGCGCTCGTCGCCTTCCATCAGTTGCGGCTTCGTCAGCGCCGCGAACCGCAGCTTGTCGAGCGCGTCGCTGGCGTTCGAGATCAGTTCGCGCAGGAAGATCTCGCGGTTCTTGTACAGCGAGTGGATCATCAGCCGCAGCAGTTCGCGCGTCTCGGCTTGGAACTCGTGCGTTTCGGCGTGGTCGGCCATCGCGAAGCTCTCCGGATCGATACGGGACGACGGGATCGAGTCGACGCGCGACGCCGCCCTGCGATCGGGGGCGCGCGGTCGAACGCGGAATGCTACCGTTCGGCCGCATGAGTCCATTCCTCGGCCGCTGGTTCCGTTCCGACCGTTCCGACGACGCACAGCGCATCGCGGCGCTCGAGCGCGAAGCTTCGCATCTGCGCGACGAGCTCGCGGAGAACCGGTTCCTGATGAACCAGTGGCGCGAAGAGCTGACGCGCGCCCGGGCGGGCTTCTCGAACCACATCGACGACGCCGTCCACGACCGGGTCGGACATCTGCTGACCGAGTTGGCGCCGATGCTGGCCGCGATCGCCGGGCTCGCGCGCGATCCCGGCGCGTGGCGCGACGCGGACATGGGGGACGTCGCGGCGTGGGTCGAGCGGACGTCGCAGGTGCTGCGCAAGTACGGCGTCGAGACGATGGCCACGCCCGGCGCGAGTCTGCCGTTCGATCCGGCGTGGCACGAATGCGTCGTCGGTCGGGCGAACGATGGCCAGACGGTGGTCGTGCGGACGCCGGCCTACGCGTACCAGGGCCGCGTGCTGGTGAAGGCCGCCGTCGCCGCACCGCCGCCCGCGCGTTCGTGAGCCCGTTCGGGCACTCGCGCGCGACGGTGCGGGCCCGATAGACTCCGCGACCTTCGCGGACGACCGTCGTCGCGATGCTCCTCGTCCCGGATCCCGCCGATGTCCGAGCCCGTCCTCATCGCCGACTCGCTGACGGTCCGCTACGGCAAGCGCGTCGCCGTCGATCGGCTGTCGTTCACGTTCGGGGGCGGGTGTCTCGGTCTGCTCGGTCGCAACGGGGCGGGCAAGTCGTCGTTCCTGCGCGCGGCGCTCGGTCTCGTGAAGCCGGCCTCGGGCCGCGCCGTCCTGCTGGGACTCGAAGCCGCGCACGACGGCAAGCGCGTGCGGCGCAACGTCGGCTACATGCCCGAGCGCGAGTGCCACATCCCCGGACTGACCGGCGTCGAGTTCGTGTCGTACTGCGGCCGCCTGGCGGGGCTGTCGGTCGCCGACGCGCGGCGTCGTTCGCACGAGATGCTCGCATACGTCGGTTTGCGCGAAGAGCGCTACCGCAAGGTCGACGACTACTCGCGCGGCATGAAGCAGCGCGCGAAGCTCGCGGCGGCGCTGGTCCACGATCCGGCGCTGTTGTTCCTCGACGAACCGACGAACGGGCTCGATCCGCGTTCTCGTCGTGAGTTCCTCGCGACGGTGCAGGACTTGACGCGCAACAAGAACATCCACGTCGTGCTGTCGTCGCATCTGCTGCAAGACGTCGAGAGCGTCGCGAACGACGTGCTGGTGATGGACCAGGGCCAATTGCGTGCGTCGGGTCCGATCCAGGGCCTGCTGGCGCGCGACGCCGGCGGATTCGTCGTCAAGGTCCACGGCGAGTGGGAGCCGTTCCAGCGCGAGTTGGAAGCGGCCGGCCACTCGATGCATCGCG
>JAEUIB010000479.1 GCA_016795255.1 Planctomycetota bacterium | reverse complement strand
GTCGATGCGCACCGCGATGCGGCTCGCGTCGGCGCCCGGCGCGACGACGAAGTCGTACTCGAGCGCCGAGCCCGCGCCGTGGACGCGGACGTCGACGCCCGGATACACGTCGCGCAGCGTCAGCGCGCGGAACGCGGCGACGTCGGTCAGCCATCGCTCGCGCGGGCCGACGCGCCAGTGCCGCGCGGTGGGGGACGCGTCGTCGGCGACGATCGCGTACGCCGCGTTCGCGCCGTCGAACGTCACGCGGACGTCGGTCGCCCCCAGCGCGATCCGGAATCCGTCCGCCGTCACCGCGATGCGCAGCGCGCCGCCGTCGACGACGAAGCGCGCGTCCGGCGCGAACTGGCCGCGGTTCTCGACGAACTCGATCGGCCGTCCCGCCAGCGCCGAAGCGGCATCGGGCGAACCGGCGTGAGCCTTTTCCATGTCGAGACTTACGGCGATCGTGAAGAGGCCGAGGAACGAGGCGCGGAGGAGGGCGGGACGCATGGCGGACTCCAGCGGGGCGAGCGGTTCCGAGGAGCACGCGCTCCTCACACCGTCGGAGAAAGGAGGGGCGCTCCGCGCGCAACGCGGGGTCGACGGTTTTTTTCGCGTCCCGTACGTTGCGGGCGGAGGGCGTTGCCCGGTGACCGACGAATCCACCTCCGCCGATCCCGCACTCGTCGCGCGTGCCCAGGCCGGGGACGCGACGGCGATCGACGCCTTGCTGGCGCGCCACGTGCCGCACCTGCGCCGCTACCTCGTGAAGAACGCGGCCGGCATCGTCGATGGACGCGAGTCGATGTCGGACCTCGTGCAGTCGGTGTGTCGGGAAGCCGTGGCTCGCCTCGGCGACGGTCGGTTCGAAGTGCGCGGCGACGGCGAGTTCCGCATGTGGCTCTACGGCGCGGCGATGCTGAAGGTCCGCAATCGCCAGCGCTACTGGAACGCCGAAGCGCGGGATCGCGCGCGTCTGCAGTCGGGATCGACGACGTCCGGCGCCGGCGTCGCGCACGCCGCGGCGGACGAACCGTCGCCGAGCGACGCCGCGATCGAGCGCGAGGAATCGCAGCGACTCGCGCGCGCGTTCGACCAGCTCGAGCCCGAGCAGCAGGCGATCGTGTTGTGGTCGCACGTCGACGGCTTGACGCACGAAGCGATCGCGGAGCGCCTCGGCATCACGGCGGCGCACTCGCGGACGAAGTTGTCGCGAGCCCTCGCGCGCTTGGCGACGATCGCGTCCTCGACCTGATCGGCGGTCGCGTCAGGACTTGCTCGCGCGTTCGAGCAACGCGGTGATGCGCGCGCGCGCATCCGCGTCGTCGCGCTGCGACGCGGCCGATGCGGTCAGCGCCTGCTCGAGCATCGACTTCGCTTCGTCGTGTCGCCCGACGCGCAACAGCGCATCGCCGAGCAACTCGCAGCATTGCGCCAGCAGGTGCGGGTCGAGCGACTTCGCGGCGCGCAGCCGCTCGAGCGTCTTGGTCAGGCGAGTGCGAGCGAGTTCGGCGTCGTCGGCGAGCAACGCGTTGCGGCCGAGTCCGAGCTCGATCGCGATCGCGGTGTACGAGTCCGCGCTGTCGGTCTCGGCGACGATCGACAGCGCCTCTTCGAACGCGGCGTTCGCCGCGTCGAGATCGCGCCGTTCCTGCTTCACGCGTGCGACGTTGTTCAGCACGGCGACGAGGTCCGGATGGCGCGCGAGGCCCATCGAGCGGTACGTCGCGAGGACTTCGCCGTAGTAGCGCTCGGCGGTGTCGAGGTCGCCGGCCTGCTTGCGGATCATCGCGACGGTGTTCTTGATGCGCGCGAGGTCCAGCGCGCCGACGTGCTCGGCGCCGTGGTCGAGGATCTCGGTGCAGACCTGCTCGGCCTCGGGAACGCGGTTC
>JAEUIB010000470.1 GCA_016795255.1 Planctomycetota bacterium | reverse complement strand
CGTTCAAATCCGCGAGCTGCGGTTCGAGCAGTCGCACGACCGGCGCGCGGTCCTTGATCGCGACGACCGCGTAGGTCGCGGGCTCGAGGTTCTTGAAACCGTTCGTGCCGGTCAATTGCAGCGAATACGACGTCGACTCGGACACGACGAACGAGCCCGTCATCACGCCGCGATCCGCGTCGCTCGTCGTCGCGTCGGCCGGCAGCGGCTCGAGTGCGAACTGACCCTTCTCGCCTTCGAAGACGAGCAACGCGGTCGCGACCGGTTCCGACGGCCGCACGCGGAGCGTGACCTGCGTGCCGACCGGGGCCTCGAGGTCGCCGCGCGGCTCGACGCGTCGCGCGAGTCCGGTGTAGCTCGGGAAATCGAGCGTGGCTTCGACCGCGGCGACCGACGGCGCGGCGAACACCGAGACGGCGATCTCGCGGTCCGCCCCGTCGTCGTCCCCGCCGCGGGCGACGAACGAGAAGTCGTCGCGCACCGCGCGGAAGCGGCCGGTCCATTCGCGTTCGCCGCTGCGCACGAGAGGCACGGTGCCGATCCCGGACGCAGGTGCGAGTTCGACGAACTCCGGCTCGTCGCCTTCGACCGTCACGGTGACGGGCAGGCTCGCGCCGCGCGCGAGCTTGACGCGCACCGGGCGCTCCGCCTCGGTCTCGACGACGAAGTGCGTCGCCGTCTCGGGGAAGCCGATCCGCAGCGTCGTCCGCTGCGGCCAGCGCGCGTCCCCGCCGACGACGCGCTGCGCGAAGATGCGCGTCAGCTCCGGATGCGTGATCGCGTAACCGACGACGATCGCGAGCAACGCCGTCGCCGCGCCGACCATGCGCCACGCGGGCTTCGGTTCGAGGATCGCGTCGAATCGAACGTCGCGCAGTCGTCGCTCGGTGTCGTGGCGGAGCTCGTCGACGAGTTCGACGGACACGTTGCGCGACGCGTCCAGCGCGTCCCCGTCGAGTTCGAGCACCGAGATCAGTCGGCCGTCGAGATCGGGGAAGCGCTTCTCGACTTGCATCGCGAGATCGCGGACGCCGATCGATCGACGCAGCGGCGACAGCAGGTCGCACCACACGACGCGCGCGACGACGACGACCGTCAGCAGCGCCAGCACGACGCGCACGGATGCGGGCAGCGACAACCAACGATCGAGCGTGAACAGCACGATCAGCGCGCACGCGAGCACCGTGAGGGACTTCCCCGCGCCGTAGCGGACGAACAGCCCCTTCAGCCGGAGGCGCAGGCGCTGCAGATCGGTGCGGATGGCGGCGAGGTCGAGCATGGTTCAGCGCTGCAAGATCGGGAGGTAATTGAACGGGACCTGCAAGATGATCGTCGCGACGGCGGTGCCGAACGCATCCCCGGGACCGACCGTGTTGCGCCAGCGGCCGTCGTCCTGCTGTTCGGCCAACAGATCGTCGCGGACGCGCGCGTAGTACCGCGACCACCACGGGTCGCCGGCCACGTGCATCGCTTGCACCGCGTAGTAGTTGCCGTACCAGAAGAAGTAGTGCGTGTGGCGATCGCGCAGCTTGTCGTAGGTGATCTCGAGGACCTGCAGCGACTCGGTCAGCCGATCGTCGGAGTAGACGCCGGCGTTGTACAGCGACGCGATGCCGGCCGCGGTGACGGCGAACGACGACCGCGTGCTCTCCTGCTTCTGGTACATGAAGCCGCCGCGCCGGAAGAAGTAGTAGTCGTCCTCGTACTCCCACCGACTGCCCGGCTGCCCGCGCTCGATGAACGACTCGCGGACGTACTGGACGGCGCGATCGATCGTCGAACGCGGGACCTTGATGCCGATGTTGCGCGCCGACCGCAGCGCCATCAATTGGCAGACGGTGATCGACATGTCGGATTCGTTGGCGAACGGCTCGTAGCGCCACGAACCGAGCTTGTTCTGCGACCGCACGATCAGGTCGACCGCGAGCTGCAGCTTGTCGCGGACGTCGGGACGCCGCGTCATGCCGTAGATCTCGGACAGGTACAGCGTCGCGAACGCGTGGCTGTACATGCGCGTGCCGTGGTGCGACACGAACCCGGACGTCTCGTCGACGCAGCCGAGGATGAAGTCGGTCGCGCGCGCCAGCGTCTCGCCGTACTCGCCGCGGTCGGGCAGATGCCCGCCGGCGAGGAAGCCCATCGCCGCGAGCGCCGTCACGCCGACGTGCGGTTCGGCGGCCGACTCGATCTCGTAGTCCTGGTTCAGCTTGAAGCCGACCGCCGCCGTCCACGAGCCGTCGGGATTCTGCGTCTTCTTCAGCCACTTCAGCCCGCGATCGACCGCGGCGAGCACGTCGCGATCGACGTCGTCGTCGCCGGGGATCACGACCGGGGCACGGGGATCGGCATCGTCCTGGGGCACGACCGGCGTCGCGCACAGCGCGAACACCGCCCCGAGACAGAAGGACGACGCGACGACGTAGCGCATCATGCGCCGCCTCCGGCGAGGAAGACGAGGAGCTTACCCTGCCGCATCAGCACGAACGATCCCGCGGTCACGGCTTTGTCGGACTGCGAACCACGCGACTCGAGCAACTGCACCGGCACCATCTCGAACCCGATTCCGTCCGCGCCGACCGCGAACACCGCGGTCGACTCCGGCGACCGGCCACCCCGCGACGGCCGGACGTCGATCGTCCCGACCAATTGGCCGTCCTGCGTCTCGGTCCACGTGAAGTCCTTGAACCCGATCGGCAGGCCGTCGAACGTCGCGAGCGGCGCTTCGGTGCGCTCGAACGGATCGATCGCGACGAGGCGCGCCTTGCCCCGACCCGCGCTGCCGCGCGACGGGTCGACGGCGAAGAACACGAGGCGGTCGCCGACGACCGTCGGGCCACTGCGAGCGAGATTCAGCGCGTTCAGCTTGTTCATCTCCGACACCGAGCGGCCGGTCCGAGGTTCGATGACGCGCAACGTGTGGACGTCCGTCGGGCGATCGTCGCGCCCCGAACCTTGCAGCAGCACGAGCCGATCGCGGACCGCGACGCACCAGCGCGCATCGGTCGCGTTCGAGTCGGGCTCGCCGTTCCACAGCGGCCGGCCGTCGTCGAGGTCGAACGCCAGCAGTTGGCGCTTGCGGTTCGGCGCATCGAG
>JAEUIB010000437.1 GCA_016795255.1 Planctomycetota bacterium | reverse complement strand
GTCGATGCGGAGCGCGAGACCAGCGTCTACCGGATCGAAGGACCGCCGAAGCCGGCGTCGACCGCCGAGCGGACGAGCCTGTGGCACAACGCCGAGCGCTTCTACGAGCTCGCGCTGTCCCACGTGAAGGACGACGACAGTGCGGCCCGCGCGCAGCGCGGCCTCGCGGAACTGAACCGCTTGGTCAAGGACTACGTCAGCGCGTACAGCCAGTACGAAGCGCTGCTGTCCCGCTTCCCGCGCTCGGAGGCGGCGAAGAACTGCGAAGTCCTGCTCGCCGACATGTACGTGAAGGCGGGCGAGAAGGCGTCGGCGCAGACGCTGTTGCGACAGTTCCTCGACCGCTGCACCGACGACGAAGTGCGCGAAGAGGCGCTGCGTCGGTTCCTCGACCTGTTGCTCGAGGCCGATCGCTTCCGCGACGTCGAAGACCTCCGCGAGTCGTTCCTCGCCGTCGGCTCGCTGAGCGAACAGACGCTCGCCGCGCTGGCGCAAGCCGCGTCGGTGCTGGTCGAGAAGGGCTACCACAGCTCGGCCGTGCTGCTGATCCAGGAGCTGTGGGTCCGCGATCCGCCGAAGCACGCCGTGCTCGGGCCGGTGCTGGCGCTCGGCCTGGTCGCACAGAACGACCTCGAAGCCGCGTTGGCCGTGCTGCAACTGACGGTGCAGAACCTCGAGAGCGCGACGACCTCCGCGTCCGCGCTGCTCGCGTTCGCCGAGATCGCCGAACGGACCGGCCGGACGCAGGATGCGCTGCTGTTCGGGCACAACGTGTTGCTGGCCGAAGATCGCACGCCGCGCGTCGAACTGCGCGCGAACCTGATGCTGTTCGGGATCTACCGCGACCTCGGACTCGCGCAGCGCGCACGGACGCACCTGTACGCCGCGGAGCGCATCGGCGGCCGCGACGAAGGCGGCGAGCTCGCGCTGCAGTCGGCGCAACTCGCGCTGGACGGCGGCCAGCCGGTCCAGGCCCGCTTGCTGTTCCAAGAAGCGCTGCACTACGAATCGATCGCGGCCCGTGCCGAGCTCGGCATCGTGCGCTCGCTGATCGCCGGCGACGAATCGCGCCGCGCGTGCAGCGTGCTCGGCGAGCTGTTCCGCCGCAACGCACTGCCGTCGGACGCCTACGCGCTCGCGGTTGACCTCGCCGTCAGCGCACTCGAGAAGGACGGTCGGTTCGAGGACGCGCGCCGCGTGCTGCGTGGCGACACCAGCGTGCTCGAGACCGGGGAGGACGCGCCATGAACCTCGCGATCGCATTCGTGGCCAGCCTGCTCCTCCAGGATCCGCCCGCGACGACTCCGGCCGCCGAACCGGCGCCGCAGGCGTCGCCCGCCGCGCCGCCGACCGGGACCGAGCCGACCTCGCCGAACCCGGCGCCGCAGGATCCCGCTCCGATCGACCCGGCGACCAATCCGGCGTCGAACCCCGCATCGAATCCGGCCACGCCGCAGCAGCCGGCCACGACTCCGGCGACCGGCTCGCCGTCGACCGATCCCGCGACGACTCCCGCGACGACTCCGGCGACGACTCCGGCGACCGGCGAAACCAAGGCCGATCCCGCTTCGAGCGCGGCTCCCGCGTCGAGCACGCCTTCGACCGCTCCCGAAGCAGCGACGCAGCCGGCGACGACCGACGACATGCCGCCGATCACCGAACAGGATCTCGCCGACGTCCTCGAACTCGCCGGCATGAACGCGGTGAACTCGCTCGAGCGTGAAGTGAAGTCGCTGCAGCAGACGTTGGACGGACTGGTCCTCGCCGACGACGACTCGGTGGTGAAGATCCAGGGCGCGAAGGGTTCCGAGGACGACCTCGAGACCTTCGGCGTCGACGACGCCGTCGCTCGGCAAGTGCGCCGCTTGTTGGACGAAGTGAAGTCGAAGCGCGCGAAGCTCGCGCTGCTCGATCTTCGCGGAGCATCGAGCAACAGCCCGAACGACGGGTTGCGCGGGGTCGCGGACGTCGCGGCGTCGGATCCGGCGAATCGGCTGCATGGGGCGACCGGCGCGACGGCGCAGGCCCCGCAGGCCGATGCCAACGCGAAGGGTGCGCCGAACGCGGCGACGCCCGCGGCGGACGAGACCGACGCCGACGTGCTCGAGGGTTCGTCGCCCGACCCGCAACGCGAAGCGCTGATCGCCTTCCGCGATCGCGACACCCGAACGGTGCTCGAGCTGCTCGGCGACACGCCGGTGCTGCGGATGAAGCCGCTGACGCTGTGGGCCTACGGCTCGTGCCTTTTGTCCGAGCGTCGCTTCGCCGACGCGAAGGCCGCGTTCACGCGCCTGGCGGACGACCGCGACCACCCGCAACTCGCGCACGGCGCGAAGAAACAACTGGAACGCATCACGTTCCTCGAGAACGCCCTCGTGGGCGAAGGACCTAGCACGGAGACCAAGAAATGAGCGGCCTGACCGCCACACCGATGCGCAGCGACGCCGCGCCCGACCAGGCCGGCGAACTGAAGGACGCGTTCTGCGCGTTCTCCGAGGTCGCCGACCGCTTGCGCGCCGCCTACGAAGGCCTGTCGGCGAGCGCTTCGCGCCTCGACGCCGAACTCGCCACCGCGAACGAACGCCTGAAGGGGCAGGTCGACGAGCTCGAGAACCTGTCCGGCGCGCTCGCCGCGGTGCTGCGCGCGATCCCGTGCGGCGTCGTCGTCGCCGGCATGGACGGGGTCGTCGTGATGGCGAATCCGGCCGCCGAACGCATCCTCGGCCGCAAAGGCCGTGAACTGATCGGCAGCGCGGCCGAATCGCTGACGGACGTCGACGGTCGCGCGCTGCTGCGACTGCACGAAGGACCCGGAGCGGTCGCCGAACGCATGATCGCCACCAGCGACGGCGCTCGCGTGGTCGACGGCGGCGTCGTCACCGTGACCGACACCGATGGTCGCGAACTCGGCGTCGTCGAGGTGCTGAACGACCGCAGCGAGGTCCGCGCGCTGAAGGAAGAAGTGCGCCGCCTCGACAAGCTCGCGGAGCTCGGTCGCGTCGCCGCGATCATCGCGCACGAGATCCGCAACCCGCTGTCCGGCATCAAGGGTTTCGCGAGCCTGCTGCTGCGCGAACTCGAGGCGGACAAGGAACACAGCGGCGGAGTCCGCTTCGCGCGCCGCATCCTCGAGGGTGCGGACCGCGCCGACGCGATCATCGACAGCGTGCTGTTCCTGGCGCGTCCGCGGGCCCTCGCGCTGGCGGTCGTCGACGCCGAGACGCTGCTGCTCGACGCGCTCGAGGACGTCGCGACGGCGAAGCCGCTCGCGATGCGCTCGGTCGCCGTCGTGCGTCGGATCGAACCGCCGGGACTCGAAGTCGTCTGCGATCGAGTGCGACTGCTGCAGGCGTTGGTCAACCTGATCCAGAACGCCGCGGAGGCGATGGGTGGCAAGGGCCGCCTCGCCGTGTCGGCCGTCGCGAGTCGCGATTCGGTGCGCTTCGTCGTCGAGGACTCCGGCCCCGGCGTCCCGGCCTCGCTGCGCGCGCGGCTGTTCGAACCGTTCTTCACGACCAAGACCGACGGAGCGGGGCTCGGCCTCGCGTTGGTCGCCCGCATCGCCGAACTCCACGGCGGCACCATCACGGTCGGCAACGCCGACGGCGGCGGCGCCGCCTTCACGCTGACCGTGCCGTCGTCGCAGGATCCCAAGGAGGCGTTCGCTTCATGATTCGTCGAGTGCTCATCGCGGACGACGATCCGCTGGCGCGGGATTTCCTGGCCGAGGTCATGCTGTCGAAGTCGATCGAACCGGTGATCGCGCAGGACGCGGCCGAGGCGTTCCGACTGATGACGGAGCACGAGATCGACCTCGTGCTGACGGACCTGCGGATGCCGGGCGATTCCGGCCTCGTGCTGCTGCGCCGCATCCGCGCGTCGGGTCGCGACGTGCCGGTCGTGGTGCTGACCGCGTACGGATCCGTCGACACGGCGGTGACCGCGCTGAAGGAAGGCGCCGACGACTTCCTGACCAAGCCGTTGTCGATCGAGCAGATCGAGAACGTGCTGCGCACGATCGACGCGCGTGGGGCGAGCCCCGAGACGACGGGCGCCGACGATCCGCTGCGCTGCCGCGAAGCGAGCCACGCGATCGTCGCGAAGAGCCCGCAGGTCCGCGCGCTGCTCGACACGGCGATCCGCGTCGCGCGCTCGAAGGCGACGGTGCTGATCACCGGCGAGAGCGGAACCGGCAAGGAGCTGTTCGCGCGGATCATCCACGACGAGAGCCCGCGCCACGACGGACCGTTCGTCCGCGTGAACTGCGCGGCCCTCGCGGAAACCCTGCTCGAAAGCGAACTGTTCGGTCACGAGAAGGGCGCGTTCACCGGCGCGATGACGCGCCGCGAAGGACGGTTCGAACTGGCCGACCGCGGCACGATCTTCCTCGACGAGATCGGCGAGACCAGCCCGGCGCTGCAAGCGAAGCTGTTGCGCGTGCTCGAGGAACGCGAGTTCGAACGCGTCGGCGGCAGCAAGACGCTGTCGGTGGACGTCCGCACCGTGGCCGCGACGAATCGCGACCTGGCGGCCGAGATCAAGGCGGGGCGATTCCGCGAGGACCTGTTCTATCGCCTCCAGGTGGTGCAGCTCCGGCTGCCGCCGCTGCGCGAGCGACGCGACGACGTCGTGCCGCTGGCCGAGCACTTCCTCGAGCGCTTCGCGCGCGAGAACGGCAGCCGCGTGCGCGCGTTCTCGAAGGACGCGATCGAACGCCTGCGCGGCTACGCCTGGCCGGGCAACGTCCGCGAACTCGAGAACACGATCGAGCGCGCGGTCGTGCTCGATCCGGGGACGGAACTGAAGCCCGAGCACCTGTTCCTCGCGGCGACCGAACCGGACGACGCGCGGCTCGATCTGTCGCGCCACGTCGGCCGGACGCTCGACGCGATCGAGAAGGCACTGATCCTGAAGACCCTCGAGTGCACCGGCAACAGCCGCAAGGACGCGGCGCGCCTGCTCGGGGTCACGACTCGGACGCTGACGAACAAGATCTCGCGCTACCGCAAGGAAGGGATCGTCGTCGGGTCGTCGCAACGGTCCCGCGTCACCGGTTCGCTCGGAGGTGCTCCATGACCGAACTCGACGTCGTCATCAACAAGGCTCTCGACGGCTTGACGCTGCGTCACAAAGCGATCGCGACGAACCTCGCGAACGCGAGCACGCCCGGCTTCAAGCGGTTCGAGGTGCTGTTCGAGGACCAACTGGAGAGCGTCGCCGAAGGCGGCACGTTCGACCCCGACGTCAAGCGCGATTCCAGCGCGGGCGGACCGGACGGCAACAACGTCGTCCCGGAGTCCGAGCTGTCGTCGCTGACGCGGGTCGAGATGAGCTACCAGATCCTGACTCGTGCGTTGTCCTTCAAGGCTTCCTGGATGCGCGCCGCCCTCAGCGGCCGCTCCGGTTGACGGGTGAGGTGAACCATGGGTTCGAACCCGATGAACGCGTTCCGCATCCTCGACATCGCGTCGTCCGGCATGGCCGCCGAACGCAAGCGCCTCGAGGTCGTCGCGACCAACATCGCGAACGTCGAGACGCTGCGCACTCCCGAAGGCGGCCCGTACCGCCGGCGTGAGGTCGTGTTCGAGGCGCTGCTCGACGAGTACGCGCGCGACAACGAACGCCTGCCGCTGGTCAAGATCGACGAAGTGCGACTCGATCCGTCCGAGTTCAAGCGCGTGCTGATGCCGGGCCACCCGGACGCGGACGCCGAGGGCTACGTGCGGATGCCGAACGTCGAGCTGATGACCGAGATGGTCGACCTGATGTCGGCGATGCGGTCGTACGAGGCGAACATGCGCACCGTGCGCGCGTTCAAGAGCATGGTCGAAGCGTCGCTCGCCGTCGGGAGGGCTTGATCCATGCGTACCGACGGGATCGGCGGACTCGGAGCGCTCAAGGCGATCGAACTCGCGGGTTCGACGGCGAGCCAATCGGGCGACGCCGGGGCGAAGTTCACGCAGTTGCTCGAGGGATTGGTCCAGGACGCGAACTCGGCGCAGAAGAACTCCGAGTCGCTGGTCCAGGGTCTCGCGCGCGGCGAGCCGGTCGATTCGCACCAGGTCATCACGGCGCTGACCGAAGCCGACCTGTCGTTCCGCACGCTGCTCGAAGTCCGCAACCGGTTGATCGAGGCGTACCAGGAAGTCCAGCGGATGCAGGTCTGAGCGAATCCGCTGCAAGACGCGCAACCACGGTGAGTCATCCGACGAGGTGAGTGCTTGAAGGACGTGTTCTCTCAACTCCAAGCGATCTGGAAGAACGCCAGCGGCGCCCAGCGTGCGTTCGGCGTGCTCGGCGTCGCCGTGCTGGCGGCCGGGCTCGCGTTCACCGTGTGGATGTCGTCGCGGCCCGACTTCGCGTTGCTGTTCGGCAACCTCGACGAAGCGGACGCCGGGGCGATCGTCGACAAGGTGCGCCAGGCCGGCGTCGAAGCCGAGATCCGACAGAACGGACGTGCCGTGTTCGTGCCGCGCGAGAGCGTCGCCGAGATGCGGATGCTGGTGTCGAAGGACGGCGTGCCGAGCGGCTCGGTGAAGGGCTTCGAGCTGTTCGACCAGTCGGACTTCGGCGTGTCGGACTTCGAACAGAACGTCAAGCTGCTGCGCGCGCTGCAGGGCGAACTCGCGAAGAGCATCATGGGCTTCGACGCGATCGAGTCGGCGAAGGTGTCGATCTCGCGTCCGAAGCGCAGCGCGTTCGCGAGCCGCGACCAGAAGGCGAAGGCCAGCGTGCTCGTCGGGTTGCGCTCCGGCCGCTCGCTGTCGCGCGAGAACGTCCGCGCGATCGTCAATCTCGTCTGCGGTGCGGTCGAGGGGCTCGAGGCCCGCTCCGTCGCCGTCGTCGACCACGAGGGGCGCGTGCTGTCCGACACGACCGACGACAGCGTTGCGTCGCAGGCCAACACGCAGTTCGACCTCCGTCAGCGCGAAGAGGAATACCTGACCGCGAAGGCGCAGGAACAACTGGACCGCATCGGCGTGAAGGCCGACGTGCGCGTCGCGTGCGACATGGACTTCCAGAACGTCCGCGAGACGCAGGAGCGCTACAGCCCCGAGGACCGCGCGGTCGTGTCCGAGAAGACCGAGACCAAGACCAGCAAGTCCGGCGTCGCGAACTCCGGCGGAACGACGTCCGCGAACGCGCAACTGCAGAACGAAGCCGCGGTCGGCGCGAACGGCGAGTCGTCCGAGGAGACCGAGGAGTCCGGCGCCCAGCACTACGTGCCGAGCAAGACGCTGCGCAGCTCCGAACAGGCCGGTGCGCGCGTGTCGCGCTTGTCGGTCAGCCTCGTGCTGCACAAGGAGCACGACGGCGAGCGCCAGCAGATCGAGGACATCGTGAAGCGTTCCGTCGGGTTCGACGACACGCGCGCCGACAGCATCACGACGATCGTCCGCGAGTTCGCGGCGACCGACGTGCCGATGGAGGAGATCGACGCCGGCGGTTCCGCGCTGGTGCCGATGCTGCTCGAGCGCGGCGTCCAAGTGCTCGGCATCCTCGGCGCGCTGTTCATCGTGCTGAAGATGGTCAAGACCGCGCAGTCGAGCCGCGTCGCGGTCGCCACCGCGCCGGGCACGACGCCGGCGGCCACGCCGGTGCCGGTCGACGAGGAGTCGGAAGAGGACATCGCCGACCTGTTCAAACTTCGCGAACGCGTGAACCAGTCGGTCACGACGAATCCGGTGACGGCGGCTCGCGTGCTGCGTGAGTGGCTGCGCGACGGAGGCAACAACTGATGTCACGCCCCGGACCGGAGCGCGTCGCTTCGCTCCTGCTCACGATCGACCGTGGCAGCGCCGCCGAGTTGCTGAAGCGTCTGCCCGACCACGAGCGCCGCGCCGTGACGCAGGCGTTGTCGCGCCTGGCGGACGGCTACATCGATCGGCCGACGCAGGAGCAACTGCTGCGCGAGTTCCGCGGACGCATCCGCGCGATGGACGGCTTCACGCCGGACGCCGCGGAGATCCAGCAACTGCTGTCGCAAGCGCTCGGCCGCGAAGGCGCGAGCCTCACGCAACAATTGACCGCGCAGGACCGCCACGGTCGCGCACGAGCGACGCTCGCGCGGCTCGACGGTGCGTCGCTGAGCTTCGTGCTGCAAGGCGAACATCCGCAGGCGATCGCGGTGATCCTGATGGAGCTCGGCCCCGAAGCGTCGTCGGCCGCGCTGCCGCGCTTCTCCGAGGCGATGCAACAGGACCTCGTCACGCGCATGGTCGGCATGCAGAAACCGACCGGCGAGTTCGTGACGCTGCTGCTCGAGGCCGCGGTCGACAAGGCGAAGACGCTGGAGGACACCGGCGGGTCGGTGCCCGAGGGCGACAAGCTGAAGCAGGTCGCCGCGATCCTGAACAAGTTCAAGGACGAGCAGCGCCAACTGCTGATGATGAACGTGGAGATGAACGACCCCGAGCGTGCGCAGAAGGTGAAGGACCAGATGTTCACCTTCGAAGACCTGCTGAAGCTCGGTCCGAAGGACATCCAGCGCATCCTGTCCGGCATCGACACGAAGGTGCTGGCGACGGCGCTGAAAGGCGCCAGTCCCGCGCTGTCCGAGTTCATCCTGTCGAACATCTCGAAGCGCACGCAGGAGCGCGTCCAGGAAGAGCGCGAAACGATGGGCGCGATCCGCCTGTCGGAAGTCCAGAAGGCGCAGCTCGAGATGGCGACGGTCGCACGTGACCTGATCGGTCGCGGCGAGATCCAGTACGGCGGTGGTGACGATGAACTCGTCAGCTGAGCT
>JAEUIB010000422.1 GCA_016795255.1 Planctomycetota bacterium | reverse complement strand
AGGGCGAGGGCCAGAAGGGATGACGAAGCGCGCATGGGGGACGATGCTCCGAGTGGAAGTGGGCGAAACCTCGAGAGGCTTCCCAGTGTGATCCACTCGACGCTTGGCGCGTCACGCGTTTTTCGAACTCGGAATCACCCGTCGATCGTGGGCCCCGTCATGATCCCGCCGGTGACGAAGACGTTGCCGGTGAACACGCCGACGTTGACCGAGTTCACGAAGTCGGTCCGGTTGCCCTTCATCACGTTGTTCGTGAAGTCGGTCATCGCAGCATCGTTCTGGATGCCTTCGCCGTGGCAGTTCTTGACGACGTTGGCGTCGACGACGCAACCGCTGCCGTTGATCTCGATCCCGTCCTGGAAACACCCGGTGACCTTGTTGCCGCGGAGGGTCACGAGCGCTCCGGTCGTATGGATGCCGTCGGATTCGGCTTCGACCACGATGTTGTCCTCGACCACGACGTCGCTCGCGCCGATGTCGATCCCGTGCTCGGATTCGGACCCGCAGCGCAGCACCTTGTTCTTGCGGACGATCACCAAGCCGCAGTCGCTGCCCAGTTCGATCCCGGACTGGAAGCAGTCCTCGCACGTGTTCGACGCGATGTAGCCCTCTCCCGAAGACGTCAGCTTGATGCCCTCGGAGTCACCGGCCGAGCGGACCCGGTTCCCGACGATTTCGAATCCGCCGCAGTCGGTGACGAGGATCGCGTCGGAGTCGGTGTCCAGCACGACGTTCTGCAGGATGCGCGCACCGTTGCCGTGCACCTCGATGCCACTGTCGTCCTCGATCGTCTGCACGCGGCATTTGCGTACGACCGCGTCGATCCCGGTGATCGAGATTCCGGCGCTGTCGCACTGTCGGACGAAACAGCCCGCGATCGTCGCGCGGTCGCCCGTGACTCGAATGCCGTAGTTCCTGCATGCGATGACGCGGCAGCCGTCGATGCGGACGTCGTGCGCCGCGACCAGGATGCCGGCGTCGTCGCACGCGTATGCCGCGACGTTCTTCAGCGTCACCCCGTTCGACAGCACGACGACGCCCGCGCCGACGAGTCCGGCCTTCGCGTGACGCACGACGACGTTCTGGACGGTGACGTTCGCGACCGCGATGCCGATCGCCGGACCGCTGCCGGCCGCCCCCTGCGGTCGCGCGTCGATGACGACCTTGCCCGAACCCTTCAAGAGCAGTCCGTCCTGACCGCTCGAGATGATGACGTTCTCCACGTACACGCCGGCCTTCACGAGGACGGTGTCCCCGGGCCCAGCGGCGTCGACCGCGGCTTGGATCGATGCGAACTGCTGCGGCACCTTCAGTGTCGCGGCGGTGGCGTTCCCACCCAGGACACACGCTGCCACGAAGGACGCACCGAGCAGGGATCGACGCATGGGACGTACTCCGCCATGAAGTTGGATCGAGGCCGGAGAGGCTCAATCCGCGTTCGCGACGGAGTGTCACGCGCAATCCGTAACGGGCGTGGTCGGCGCGTTCGCGCGGCCCCGCATCACTCGACGACGATGGTCAATCCTTGCGTCGCCGAGAGCCCGAGCGGTGTGACCGGATCCGCGATGAGCGCTTGCAGCGTCGTCGATGTCGCCGACAGGCCGGGCGGCACCGGAAGGGATGCGACGAACGTGCCAGCACCTGGCCCCGTTCCGCCGAGCGGGAGGACCACGCTCGCCGGCAACAGC
>JAEUIB010000384.1 GCA_016795255.1 Planctomycetota bacterium | reverse complement strand
GTCAACGTCGCGCTCTGCTCGGCGCCGTAGACGTCGAACGTGCCGTCGGCGCGCGTGTACGTGCGAATCGGGGTGGTTCCGTCGACGACGAGTGCGGCGCGGACTCCACTTCCGTCGGCGGCGACGACGCGGCCGCTCACCACGCGTGGCCGGGCGCGGAATGCGATGTCGCCGAGGTCCACGACCCCCGACGTCTGCGCGGGCGGCCATGGCATCGGCGCCTCGGCCGGCACCATCGTCGCGGGAAGGGTGAGATTCGAACGGACCCACACGATCGTTGCCCATTTCGGCGTTCGACGGAGTACAAGCTCGAACCGGCCGCTCGCGTCGGTCGTGATCCCGAGTCCATCGTTGACCGGTCGACCGCGCCGGGCGAAGAGGTCGATGTCGGGGATGCCGATCAGCGAAGCCGATGCGACAGCGCTGCCGTCGACATCGACGAAGCGGCCGCGCAGCGTCAACGCTGTGGCCGGCTTCTCGACGACGAAGTCGAAGTGCGCTTCGTGGCTCGGGGAGAGTGTCGCGCGACAGGCGCGCGCCGGGATCGATTCGGCCCAGGACTCGAGCGTGACGCCGACGGCAAGGTCGACACCGATCGGCACGTCGACGAAGCGCGCCGCTCCGTCGACGATCGACGCGCGGGACCGTTGCGTCTCCGGGCCCATCGAGTTGCGTCGCAAGCGGTGCTGCGAGTCGCGAGCTTGCGCGTCCGGGTCGTCGCTCGGCTCCATCGGCCACAGACTCACGGTGCCGCTGCGGCCGATGGGTGCGCCGCTTTCGTCGACGACGCGCACGACGAGGTCGCCCAGCGCCGGCAACGCGATCCGCAGCGGCCTCGCGGAATCGGGGTTCTCGGGAACGTCGAGCGCGACGCGATCGCCGCCCAGCAAGTCCGGAGTCACGCGCAGCGTCGCGCCGCGGGGATCGGCCACGTTCGCGAGGACGCGCCACGCCGAGACGTGAGCGAACGATGCTCTCCCGTTCGCGTCGGTGCGCGCGACCACCGGCGGCATGGCGCGTCGATCGACCGTCAGCTCGCTCGTGGCGAGTTGCAACATCACGAGGTCGATGCCGGATGCGGGTTCGCCGTTCGGGCGCACGACCTCGACGTCGAGTCGATTTGCTTGCGCCAGTCGGATGATCGCGGAGTCGGTCGAAACGAGAATGGCCCGAAGGCCGACCCGATCGCCGACGGTGGCGACCAGGATGCACTGCGCTTCGCGGCGGATCAGCGCGACACCGTCCGGCCCGGCGACGCCGGAGGGAGCGGTGTTCGCGAGTGCGGCCGGCACGTCGGCAGCTACGTACGGGCCGCCAGAGTTCGGAGCGAGCAACACCTTCGGATCGGTGATGCACCACACGCGGGCCGATGCGCACGGCTCGCCGGTTCCGTCGTCGATGCATTGGATGCGCCAGTCGGCCGCGGCGTCGGGTTCGGTCGCGGGAGCGGCCTCGATCGGCGCGGGAACGCGCGTGGGCTCGGGCTCGGCTGCGTCGATCGGAAGGTTCGCGGCGGGGGAGTCATCGACTTGCTCCGCGCCTTGCGTCATCGGCGGCGGACTCGGCTCCGTGTCGACGGCGACGGCCGGCGCGTCATCGCGCGTCAACCACCACACCCCCGCGACCAACGCCAACCCACCCACGACGACCGCGACGACGGCGGCGGACTTCATCCCGATTCCCTTCCGGATGGGACTCCCATCCCTCTCGTTTCCGACGCGCTCGCCCCGCGAGCCGCGAGCGTCGCGGGACCGTACCGCGCTGGCTCGCCGTCGTCACCCACCCAACGCGGCGATCGTCGCGTCGCACGCGGCGCCGAGTTGCGCGTCCTTCGTCCAGCGTTCCTTCGTGCGCTGCAGCAGTGCGATGCCGCGCGGATCCTGCCAATGCTCGAGCACCGCGCACAGCGACTTCACGAGCTTGCGGCGCGACTCGGTCGTCTTGGTCGCGAAGCGCGGATCGTCGTCGTCGGGCGTCACGTATGGCGTCTTCGGCGTGAACACCGTCGCGACGAGGTCGGCGTCGGCGAGCGGCAGCAAGACGTCCTTCGAGGTCGCCGCATCGATGCGCGCAGCGGCGTCGCACCACGCGGCGAAGCCGGCGAGGCGCGTGTCGTACTCGACGTACA
>JAEUIB010000374.1 GCA_016795255.1 Planctomycetota bacterium | reverse complement strand
TCAGGGACGCGGCAACGAGAGCGCGCGCAGGATCGAACTCACGTGCTCGAGTGGATTGCCGCCCTCGGGGCCGCCGCCGTTCACCAGCAAGCGCTCCCCGAAGCCGACGTCGATGCTCGCGATCACGTAGACCAGCATCGGCCGGCCTTCGAACGGCGGCTTCACGCGCGCCGACGACAGCGACATCGTCATTCCGTTCCGCAACGCGAGGACGCGATCCGGCTGCACCTCGACGTTCGGTTGCGCGGTCATCATCGCGCGAGCCCGTTGCTCCGCGGTGACCAACTCCTGGGCATGGCCGCGGATGAGGAACAGTTCGGCCGCATCATCCCGACGCGTGAGGAGCGCGACGGCGGCGCCGGCAGGCGGAGCCTCCGGCAGCCATCCGTAACCGTGGAACGGGTAGTCCACGGTGAACGGGTCGACCAACTTCCAACCGTCCGGGCACGGGACGCCGAACATCGGTCCCTCGAACGTCGCCCAGGTCGATTTCATCGACATGCTCGGAGACAGTCGGACGTCGGGCAGCGCGATGGAGATGGCGGTCGAAATGCTCAGCAAGACCGTCAGGCAGACGGAAACGCGCGTGATGTTCATCGCGGGGCGGACCTCCGATCGCCATATCGGCACGGGGGTCCGAGGATCCGAAGCGGGAAGCGCGAACCGTGATGTCGTGGCGCCGCGGCTTCCGGAGTGCGACCTCGGGGAGCGCCGGCGCGCGCCGGGATTCAGCGCGCGGAACCGAAGGCCCGAGCGATCATCGCGTCGTAGTCGCGAGGGGCGACGCCGAGCGCATCTTGCGTCTCTGCAAGGGGATAGACGTGATCCACGGAGTAGTACTGCAGCTGCGCCTTGATCGGACCCGCGAGGCCGACGAGCCCGGCGAAGACTGCGGCGATCCGCATCGGGAACAGCGGGACGCCGGCGCACGAACCCTTCGCTCCGAGGGCGCGACGGGCGCGGTCGATGAAGTCTCGATACGCGATCCCCGGCTCCGGGCCGGCGATGACGTAGCTCTTGCCGACGGTGTCCGGACGGTCGAGGGCGGCCACGGCGGCCGCGGCGACGTCGTCGACGTCGACCGGCTGAACCTTGATCGAACCGCCGCCGGGGATCCAGATCGTCCCGCCGGCGCGCAGCTTGTCGGCCAACCGCCGCAGGTCTTCACTGTCCGTCGCCGGACCGATCACGGCCGTCGGTCGCAGCAGCGTGAACGCCGGTGCGTACGAGCGGACCGCAGCTTCCTGGCCGATCTTGCACCGGCGGTAGGGCGTATCGCCGGCTTCGAGCACCGCCGCGCTCGACAGCACGACGACGCGCGTCACGCGCGCCTGTCGACACGACGCGACCAGATTGCGCGTGCCCTGGACGTTGATCGCCTGCATCGCGGTTTCGGAGTGCGACGGTCCGAGGCCGGCCGCATGGATGCCGGCTTCGCAGTCCTTGATGGCCGGCTGGATCTGCGCGAGTTGCAGCAGATCGACCTGACGCACCTCGACGCGCGGATCGGCGGGCAGTTTGCCGGGATCGCGCGTGAACGCGACCACCGAGTGGCCTTGTTCGAGCAGGCGCGCGACGACGCGCCGACCGATGAATCCGCTCGCACCCGTGACGTAGACCTTCATGGACGATCAGTTTCCCGGCAGGAGAATCGGCTCGTAGGACGCGAACGCGGCAGCGTAGTTGCCCGGCCGTAGGTTTTCCACGAACGCGCCCGCTCCGTCCCGCAGCCGCTGCGAAGCGGTCCGAACGCGTTCGACGACGGCTTCGCTCGCCGTCGCGACGAACGTCGGCTCTTCCGACGAACGCGCGAGCAGAGCGATCACGTCGCGCGAGTACTGGTCGAGTCGGCGGGGCGACGTGAACTCGAGCCATGGCTTGTTGTCGGTGATCGGCTGCGGCGCGTGGTCCGCCAGCGCCTGCGCCGTCGAACCCGCTCCGAAGCAGCACCCGAGCAGATCGGCGACGTCGCGGACGCCGATCGCGCGCAACGTCGAACGGACCGGCTCGCGCTGCATGCGCAGTTCGATCGCCCGCGGATCGAGCACGAACGGCTCGGGACTGCCGAGCAGCACGAGGTCGTAACCCGTCACCCACAGCGTCAGATGGGGGAACGCCGAGCGGAACGTCGCGACGATGCCGCCGATGTCCTCCGTCGACAACTCGTACAGCGGGATCCACTGCGACATCATCCCGCCGGGCGCGAGGTGGTCGCGCGCGAGCGCGTAGTACTCGCTCGTGTACAGCGACGCCGAGCCCGCGGTCGTCGGGTGGACGGGATCGGCCATGATCAGGTCGAACTCGTCGTCGGAGCGGGCGAGGTACGAACGGCCGTCGTCGACGTGGACGTGCACGATCGGTTGGTCGAGCAAGCGGCCCGTGTACGCATCGAAATGACGCGCGGCCTCGAGGACGGCTGGGCTCAGTTCCACGAGATCGATCCGCTCCGGTCCGGTCATCGCCACGGCAGCCGTCGACATGCCGGTACCGAGCGCGATCGATAGCACGCGTCGCGGGTTCTGGTGGATCAGCGCCGGAATGAAGCCGAGCAGGTACTGCAGCCGGCGATCGAGCAGCGTCGTGCTGGCCTCGACGCGGCCGTTCACGACGAACGACAGCAGCGGCTCCATGCCGCTGGAGTCGGTGCTGCGTTCGACCTTGACCGACGAGACCGGCGAATCGGCGGCGAACACCGTCGTCACGCTCGCGTCGATCTCGCGCTCGGTCGGGACGCGGAGCGCGTGCGCGGCGAGGGCGCCGGCGGCGCACAACAGCGCGGCCGTCGCCAACTTGACCGACAGTCGACTCCGCGTCGGCTCCGCGAGCCACACCACGACGGCGACGCCCCACGCGATGGCGAAGAGCCACCAGAACGACGTCCGCAGTCCCAGAGCGGGCAGCAACACGAAGCCCGCCGCGAGTGCGCCCGTCGTCGATCCGAGCGTGTTGGCGAAGAACAGCTTGCCGATCGCCGCCGTCGTGTCCGAAGCCGCGGCGGCCGCGCGTCGCATCAGCAGCGTGAAGACCGCGCCGCTGGCGGCGGTGGCGACCAGGAACAGACTCGCCGAGCCGAGCAACGCCTCGCCGACGTACAGCGAGAACGACGCCGGCGGCTTGCGATTGCGAGGGCCGAACAGGATGTCGCCGGCCCCTGCCCAAGCCTGCGTCGTCTCGATGCCGATCGCCATGCAGACGACGAGGAGTGCGAGACCACAGCCGATCACGCGCCGCGTCGGCGTCGTTCGCGGCCACCACGCGGCGCCGATCGCACCGCCGATCGCCGTGCCGGCGAGGAACACGGCCAGCGCGACCGCGAACGCATAGACCGTCGCAGCGAGCAAGCACGCGAGGACGCGCGTGC
>JAEUIB010000345.1 GCA_016795255.1 Planctomycetota bacterium | reverse complement strand
GCGATGCCCGGCGCGGCCCGCGGACACGCGTCGAGCAGGCGATACGGATCGAGCTTCGCGGCGTGCGGTGAGCTCGCGCCGTCGGTGTCGCGCTTGAACACCTCGCGGCCGAAGCGGTCGAACCACAGCATCGTGTGCGCGACCGAGACCGAGCCGGCGTACGGATACGACCGGCGCCCGTACGCCGACGCCAGCGTGTCCATGCGACGCTTCAGCCGGCGGTACTCGTCGGGGCTCTTCGCGTCCTCCTTCATCTGGAAGCGCGCGCGCAGCTTCAGGCGATCGCCGGCGGGGAAGTAGATCTCGGCGACGCCGTACTCGTCGGGGAACCGGAACACCCGCGAGCCCACTTCGAGGTCGAACTCCTCGACGAAGAACAGGTCGATGCGGTCCTGGTTCTTCTCGAGCAGGTCGAGCGTCAGGTTCGCTTCGGCCGCGGTCTCGGTCGGGAAGTCGATGAACGTCATCGCCTGGACGGCGATGCCGGCGCTCGAGAAGTTCTCGAACACCGCGCGGTTCGCCTTCGGGTCGGTGCCCTTGTCGATCAGCTTCAGCATCCGCGGCGCGTCGGACTCCGTGCCGAACGCCGCGGCGACGAGTCCGCTGCGCGCGAGCTTCTCGCAGCGCTCCGGAGTGAACGAACGCTCGATGCGCAGGTCGGACGTGTAGCGGACGTCGATCCCGGTCTCGAGGATGCGATCGGCGAGTTGCTGCAGGTACCGCGGGTCGATCAGGTCACCCGCGAAATAGAACATCCGCGCGTGGTGGCGGTCCTTCATGACGCGCAGGTCGTCGACGAAGCGGTCGATGCTGCGGCGGCGGTACGGCGCGGTTCCGGCGTCCGTGAGCCCGTAATGGCAGAACGCGCACTTCTCCCAGTAACAGCCGCGCGTCGGCGCGAGGTAGAGCATCGGCTCCGGCGCGAAGTAGAGATCGAGCGGGAGGTCCGAGTAGTCGGGCGTCGGCCACGCGTCGAGACTCTCGTTCGTCGGTTCGCGGACGTGGCGCGTCGGATCGGCGAGCACGAGCACGTTCTTGACGTCGGCGACGTCGGTGCGGTTCGCGACGCCGGCGAGCAGATCGTTGAGGGTGCGCTCGCCTTCGAACAACACGATCGAATCGGCGAACGGAGCGAGCGTGCGCAGCACGTCGGGCTCGGTGCGCAGCGCGAGCTGCGTCGGCGCGGTCCCGCCGAGCGTCACGTGGACGTCGGGGAATCGCTCCTTCACCAGCCGGCCGAGCGTGAACGCCTGCAGCAGTTGCGCGTTGAACGTCGCCGAAATGCCGACGACGTCGGGCTTCTCGCGCTCGAGGCGCGGCACGAGGTGTTCGAGGTAGCTCGCGTAGAACGGGTTCGCGCTCGGCTGTCCCTCGCGCACGATCTCGTCGGCGTCGTTCAGGTGGAACGGCGTCCGCATCGTCGTGAACGCGAGTTCGAGCGGATGGTGGCGCGCGGAGATCAGGTTCAGCGCACCGTCGAGCGTGCGGACGATCTCGTCGTAGCGCGCGCGATCGTAGAACTGCGCCGGATCGCGCAGGCCGACGACCGCCGCGTCGATGCCGGCGACGACGCGATCCGCGTCCGCCAGTGCGAGCTGCAGCGCGAGGTACTCGGCCGCGTGCTGGAAGCGCAGACCGTCCTGCGGCAGACGAGCGACTCGCTCGCGGCACTCGTCGGCGATGCGCTCCAACGTCGACCGCCGCAGCAGCGATCGGTAACCGAGGATGTTGAGGTCGAGGACGTCGGCCCGGTGGCCCTGTGCTCGGACCGCCGCGACGAGGTAGGGGATCGACAGGTAGGGCCCGGTGGGATCCGCCGTCGGGGGATACAGGAACAGGATGGACGCCACAGGGGGAACTCCGGAACGGTCGCACTCGATGGTAGCCGGACGCGGCGCGTCGACCCATGCCCGGCGAAACCTCGTTCGAGCGGCCTCCCCGCGCGTCTTGCGGACGGCGGGTCGGAAAGATCGCGACGTCGGGGGTGCTTCAGTCGGCCTTGGCGCGGTCGAGCAGCGCCTTCGTTTCGGCGCTGTCGGGCCAGATCTCGAGCGCCCTGCCGAACGCGGCGGCGGCGTCCGCGCGCCGTTCGAGCTTCATGAAACACCGGCCGCGCGCGAGGTGCAGCCGTCCGTCGTCCGGCGCGAGTTCGATCGCGCGGTCGAGGTGGGCGAGGGCGTCGGCCGGCGCGGAGTCGAGCACGATCAGCGCTCGCAGGTAGCGCGATTCGACGGCGTCGCGCAGCGCCAGCGAGCGATCGAGCGCCGCGGCCGCCGCCGTCGAGTTGCCGCGCTTCAGCAGGTCGAAGCCGATCGACGCTTCGCGCTCCGCGTTCCCGGCGGCCCAGGCCACGGCGGCTTCGGTCGCCCGCTCGGCGTCGGCCGCGAGCCCGGCGGCGCCGAGGCGCGAACCCCGGCGCAACACCGCGTGGCCGTCCCCGCGCGAGAGCGGCTCCTGGCACCACGCGGCGTGGACCAGCCGCAGCAGCGCGTCCGGTTGCGTGACCGAGAACAGCACCGGCTCGGAATCGAGGAACTCGGTGACCGCCGCGTCGGTGTCGTCCCGCAAGACCCGCAGGCCCCGCGGTTCGGCGGCATCTTGGGTCAGGCATTCGAAGCCGGCGTGGACGAGCGCCCTCGCGCGCGTTCCGTCGCCGGCGTTGCGTGCAGCACGCGCGCCGAAGAACAGGGGGAGCGCCTGGCCGGGCATCGCGTCGGCGGCGCGCTGCAGCGCCAGCACGCCTTCGATCGGTTCGGTGCCGGAACGGCAGATGCCGTCGACGAGATCGTGCAGTCCGGCGTGGGTCGCCGGCGTCGCGAGCAAGGCGTCGGCCCGCGGACGGTCGCCGCGCAGCAGCGCCCGCAACGCGCACAGCTCGCGCAACGGCAGCGGTCCATCGAGCTTCGCGAGCGCGTCGAAGCGGGCGTCCTGCGTCGCTTGGAGCGGCGATTCGACGACCGCGCGCAGCAGCTCGAACGCGGGGATTCCCGTGTCGACGCCGGCGAGGGGGAGCGCCGCTTGCGCGAGTTCGTCCGCCGGAGCGGCGATCGGTCCGTGGCGCGACAGCACGCGCGCGACGTCGAACGCGGCGAGTCGAGCCGCCGCACGCACGCTCGTATCGGCGGAGCGAGCGCGCTTCGCGATGCGCTCGCGGACCGCGGCGTCGCCGAGCAACGCGTCGACCAGCGTGCGCGCGACGATCGCGTGACCGCGCTCCGACAGCCGCGATCCGGTCGTGCAGAACGCGAACGGATCGGCGGACAAGTTCCGCGACGCATCGATGAACGCGCAACCACTGGCGGCCGCGACGCGCCGGACGCATTCGCGATACAGCGCGAGCGACGTGTCGCGCGACTCCTGTCCGACGCGGCCGATCGGCACCGTCGGCGCGAGCAGCAGCGGCTCGGCGCCGGCGACGCGGAGCTCGCCGACCAGCGCGGCCATCGTGTCGGCGAACTGCGTGGCCGACACGCGGACGCGCGCCGGTGCGAACGCGCCGCCCGACTCGCCGGTGAACGCGTCGCGGACCACGTCGACGGAATGCAGCAGCGAGCGCGTCCGGAGTGCGTGCGCGGCCGCGATCCACTCGAGATCGCTGCGCTCGTCGCGTGCCGGCTCGAGTTCCGTGCCGTTGCCGAACGCGATCACGACCAGGTCCGGCTTCCACGCGGCGAATCGCGACTCGAACCACACGGACGCTTGCGCGACGGTGTGGCCGGGAACTGCGCCGTTGCGGACCGCGACCATGCCGCGACCGAACGCGCGGTCGAAGTACTCCTGGATCCGAGCCGCGTACGTGGTCGCCGCCGTGACGTCGATGCCGAACGCGTTGGCGTCGCCGAGCACGAGGATGCGCACCGCGTCCGCCAACGGCGTGTCGCCGTGCGGGGCGCGGAGCCCGAACGCGTCGAGTCCCGCGGCCGCGTCGCCTGCGGTACGCCACAGCGCGGCGTCGTCGTCCTCGGGTCGGAACGGGGAGCCGTCGAACTCGGGCAAGCGTCCGATCGCGGGCGGAGGATCGGGCAACGGAGCGACCCGCCGCGCGATCCACTCGCCGACGGCGAGGAGCGCGAGGATCAACGTCGACACGTACGCGATCGCGCGCGGTGCGCCGGTCATGGAACGGACATCTCGACGTCGACCGGGTCGGTCCCGCGGCGCACGGCGAGCTTCAGCGTGTGGGTGTCGGCGCCGAGCGTGCGCTCCAGCGCGGCCGAGAACGCGTCGGCCGTGCCGACGTCGATCCCGTCGAGTGACGTGACGACATCACCGGCGCGGAGGCCGGCGGTGGCGGCCGCTCCCTCGCGTTCGACGCGCGTCACGTGGACTCCGTGGTCGGAATCCCGGATCGAGAAGCCGAACAGTTCGAACACGACTTCGCCGAAGTTCGTCGCGAACCATCGGTCGAACGTGGGTCGCAGTTCGTCGACGGTAAGCAACACCGCCTTGCGTCGGCCGTACTCGAACTCCAGCGGGTCGCGATCGTCCGGTCGTTCGAGCCGCCGTGCAGGGTCGGTGACCCACGCCGGCGCCGGCTCCGAGTTCGGCGCGATTCCGACGATCGCGTTCAGCGAGCCTTCGCGATCG
>JAEUIB010000305.1 GCA_016795255.1 Planctomycetota bacterium | reverse complement strand
TGATCGACATGGCCGGCCTCGACGCCGCGTACCGCATCGGCTCGTTCCTCGCGCTCGGCGTCCTGCTGGTCGCCGCCTCCGCGCTGTACCAACGCATGCGGCCGCAACCCGCAGACTGATCACGGCGATCGCACGCGCGCTACGCCGTTGGAGCGACTGGAGTTGCGGTCCTCGCCACCTTGCACTACTTCACGTCGAGCACGAACTCGGTCATCGCGGTCAGCGCGTCCTCGCTGAACGTCGTCTCGATCATCGCGTACTCGCTCGGCGCGCCGGTCTCGGTCGGCTGGAACAAGTGGTTGAGGCCCGGCAGTTCGCGGATCACGAACTTCGAGTTGCCACCTTCGCGCAGCGCGCGCTCGATCGCCTCGAGATTCTCCTTCGGCGGGACCTGCAGATCCTTCCCACCGTTCAGCGCGAGCACCGGGCACTTCACGGCGCGCAGCGTCGGCTGCGGGTCGTAGACGAGGAACGCCTTGAACCACGGCGTCGCGATCTGGCCGACGCCCATGGCGGCTTGCTCGTACTCGGCGCGCTCGACGTCGGTCGTCGCCGCGCGCTTCGCGTCCTCCATGATCGCCATCAGCTTGCCCGACAACCGCGGCCCGAGTTCCTCCTCCTTCAAGGCCGCGAAGATCCGCTCGTTGATTCCCTTCGCGCGCGCGAGTTGCTCCTCGCTCGCTCCTTCCGCGCGCGCGATCAGTTCGTTCTGGAGGTACAGGATCTGATCCCCCGGGATGCCGGGGCCGGCGAGCATCACGATGAACGCGACGTCGCTCGAGCGCGCGGCGACGATCGGCGCGATCAAGCCGCCTTCGCTGTGACCGGCGATGCCGATGCGCGCGGGGTCGATCTCGGCGCGCGTCTTCAAGAAGCGCACGGCGCCCTCGGCGTCGTTCGCGAAGTCGAAGCTCGTCGCCGCGCCGTGGTTGCCGGTCGATTGCGCCGTGCCGCGATCGTCGAAGCGCAGCACCGCGATGCCGCGACGCGACAAGTGGTCGGCGATCACGAGGAACGGCTTGTGGCCCATCAGCTCCTCGTCGCGGTTCTGCGCGCCGGAGCCACTGACGAGCACGACCGCGGGGAACGGCCCCTTCCCTTCCGGGACGGTCAGCGTGCCGGCGAGCTCGACGTCCTCGTCGACGCTGTCGAAGTCCACGTCGATCGCCGTGTACGGGAACGGCGGCTGCGGCAATTGCGGGCGCTTCGGCGCTTCGACGGATTCGACGCGCGTCAGCTCGAGCGGAACGCTGAACGGCCCCTGCGTGTACGTCCCGTCGAACCGCTGCCCGTCGTCCGCCACGCGACCGACGAGCTTCGCGCCCATCGAGCTCCACTCGATCGACACGTCGGGCGGCGTCACGACGACACGCGACGCCTTGATGCCGTGCGCGCCTTGATCCAGCGAGTCCATCGCGGCCGACCACGTGCCGTCCTCGGCCTGGTCGACGTGGATGGCGAGCCGCAGCTTCTGCCCGCCGACGGCGAGCACTCCTTGGTAGATGCCGACGACGGAAGGCGCTGCCGCCGGCGCGTCCTGAGCGACCAGGCAAGCGGCGGCCACGATGAGGGAGCCGAACATGAAATCCTCCGCGGGTGCCCAGCCGCGCGCGAGAGGGGGGTGAGTGTAGCGGGGGCCGAGCCGGATGGGGACAGACCCCCGTTCGAGCCGTTCGACCGCTGATGCGAGCCCAGCTGCGGAAATGGGGACAGACCCCTTTCGACCTCACGAAGCTGCGACTCACCCCGCCGTGATGCGGGGGCGCCGCAGCTCGTCGACTCTCGCGTCGAGCCGCGCCCGCTCGCTACCTTGCTTCCCGGGAGAGACCCATGAATCGCACGGGAACACAGGACACCCCCACCGCGAAGGCCCACCGTTGGTTCGCGCGCATCGGCGCGAGCGCGTGGTTCCTCGTGCTGCTCGGCGTGATGCTCGCGAAGGACCGCTTCGAGCCGCTGCTGTTGGTCGCGCTCGGATTGCCGTTCGTCGCGCTGCTGGTGTCGTTCGAACGACTCGCCGACTCTTCGCGATGGCGACCGCTCGCGGCCGGCGCCTTGTTCGCCGGGGTCGGGCTGTTGCTGATGTGGGTCGACGGCTTGCTCGACCTGCGGCCGGAGTGGGCGGACCTACTGATGCCGGCCGGGCTCGGGACGCCGCCACCGTCGACGCGTTGGTCGACGTTCGGGATGGGCTTCGTCGTCGCCGGGATCGTCACGGCCTCGGTGTCGGTCGTCGCCGCGCGCCGGCGCGCGCGCGCTTCGCGCGATCCGTCACCTCACTCGCCCTGACGCCCTTCGAGCACCTCGCGCACGATGTCGGCGAGTTGCCGGAAGCGATACGGCTTCTGGATGAACGCGGGTCGTTCCTGTGCGGTGATCCTCTGCATCGCCGTCGACTCGTCGTAGCCGCTGCTCAGGATCACGCGGACGTCGCCGTGGCGCGCGCGCAGTTCGCGCAACGTCGCCTCGCCGTCGAGTTGAGGCATCGTGACGTCGAGCAGCACGACGCGGATCCGATCGGCGTGCGACGCGAACACGTCCAACGCCTGGCGGCCGTCGCTCGCGTACAGCACGTCGAACCCCAGCGACTCGAGCATGCGCCCGGCCAGCGACGCGACCGAGCTGTCGTCGTCGACGACGAGCGCGGTCCCCGAGCCCTTCCACGCGCGTGACGTCGTTTCCTTCGGCGCCGCGGTGACGGGCACCGCGGACGACACCGGGAACAACACGCGGAACGTCGAGCCGCGACCGAGCTCGCTGTAGATCCGGATCGCGCCGCGATGCCCGCGCACGATGCCGAGCAACGCCGAGAGACCGAGTCCGCGCCCGGTGAACTTCGTCGTGAAGAACGGCTCGAAGATGCGCGAGATCGTGTCCTTCGACATGCCGCAACCGTCGTCGGTCACGTCGAGGTACACGTACGTGCCGGGCTCGATGTTCGGATCGAAGTAGAACTGCGTCAGCGCGTCCCGGTCGCACTCGGTCACGCCGGTCCGGATCGTGATCGTGCCGGGCCGATCCCCGATCGCTTCCGACGCGTTGATGACGAGGTTCATCACGACCTGGCGGACCTGCCCCGCATCGGCCTCGATCGCCGGCAGCTTCTCGTCGAGCTCGAACACGAGCTTGCACTTCTTCGAGATCGACACTTCCAGCAGGCGCAGCATGTCGCGCGCGACCGCGGAGAGTTGGAGCGGCGCGACGACGAAGCGCCCGCGGCCCGAGTACGCGAGCATCTGCTGCGTGAGTTCGGCCGCGCGACGCGCGCCGTCGACCGCGGCCTCGATCAGTTCGCGCGCCGGCGACGCCGGTGGCAACTCGCGCAACGCGAGGTCCGTGTGTCCGAGCACGCTCGTCAGCAGGTTGTTGAAGTCGTGCGCGATGCCGCCGGCCATCACGCCGAGGCTCTCGAGCTTCTGCGCGTGCTGCAGTTGCTGGTCGAAGTCGCGGCGGCGCTGTTCGTCCTGCGCGCGCTCGATCGCGATGCTCGCGAGGTCGGCGGCGACGGCGATCGTGTCCAACGCGTCGGGCGACGGACACTGCGGTCGGTCGTGGTAGATCGCGAACGTCCCGAGCACGCGGCCCGACCGCGACAAGATCGGCTCGGACCAGCACGATCGCACTCCGGCGCGCCGCGCCAAGTCGCGGTACGGGATCCAGAACGGATGGGTCTCGATGTCCTCGACGACGACGCGCTGGCCGGTGAACGCGGCCGAGCCGCAGCAGCCGACGTCGGGTCCGATCGAGATGCCGTCGATCGCCTGGTTGTAGAAGTCGGGCAAATGCGGCGCAGCGCCGTGGCGGAGCGTCTGGGTCTTGGCGTCGAGCACCAGCACCGAGCAGCGTGAGCCCGGATTGTCGGCCTCGATCAGCTCGACGATCTCGTGCAGCAACTCGCTGAGCGTGCGGCCACGAGCCATCGATTCGAGGATCGATCGATACTGACTCTCACGCCGTTCGGCGCGCCGGCGGAGGCGGGACTCCTCGCGCAGCGCAGCGGACGGATCGTGGGACGCGGCAGAGGCATCTTCCATTCCCATGTTCGCAGTTCAGGAACCGGCCCTCCCGTCGTCAACGGGGCCCGCGGTCGAAGTCTGCGTCAAAGAGGGTGCTCGACGGTTCTTTCGGCCCACCGAGCCGGCGGACCGATCGAACCGTCGAGCACCCACACGAACCATCGCGCTCGCTGCGCGAGGTGCGGTCGTTCACTCCGGCCGGTACGGCAGGCTTCGCTTCCAGATCCAGAGGTGATCGTTCACGTCCGCGTCGCTCGCGAGCACGAAGGTGACCCCGCGGCCCGCCTCGAGATCCGTGCCGAAGTCCCCCTGGAACACGGTCAGCAGCGTCGACGTGTTCGACAGCCCCGGCACGTCCGCGTACCACTGTTCGAAGCGCGGGCGCAACCAGTAGAAGTCCGCGTTCGGATGTCCGGCCCACGGCGGCAGACTTCCGCCCGGCATCCGAGTGTCCATGAATCCGTAGCACTTGAACGGATTCGGGGACTGGATGCCCGGGAGCTCGTACAGGCCGTCGTCGCCGGTGAAGTACAGACCGATCGGGTACGAGCTCGTGAACAGCAGGTGGTCGGACGCCGCGAGATTCGCGGCGTCATATCGAAACACCTCGGCATTGGCGTCGTCGACACCGACCGATCCGTTGTCCACGAGATGCGACGTCGCGCGCGCCAGGTTCGGCTCGAACAACTGGACACCGACCGGGAACGGCCATCCCGGGACGTTCTCTTGGGCGGACGTGCGCCGCTGCAGATACGCCCAGCTCGCGCATTCCGGCGCGAAACCGGCGCACAACGCCGCGTTCTCCGTGAGCGGGATCGGCGGCGCCGCGGTCGTCTGCTGGATCGCCCGAACGCGGAACACCTCGTCCGGGAGGATCTTCACGCTACTTCCGTCGCCGAGCACGGCCGCGTTCGCCCCGGTGGAATACCATTCCCACCCGGACAGGTCCGACTTCGCCCGAACTCGATACGTCGTGCCGGTGGCCCAACCGGACGGCGCGGAGAATGGCACCGACGTCTCACGAGCGGCGACGTTGTTCCAACGCACGATCGAGTCCTGCTTGTGCAGCGCGAATCCATATTCGCCGGGGTCGGCACTCGCGCCGGACGGCGTCGTGGCGGGCAGCTCGCCGAACACGGTCTTCAGCGACGCCAACGGGATCAGCGCCACCGAGCAACCGACGCTTGGAGACGTCACCGGGAACAACGACGACGCGACGCTGGCCTCGCCGGCGTGGAGTTGCACGGTGACCGTGTTCGACGTGTTGCCGGTGACGATCCACCAGCGTCCCTCGTCGCCGTGCGCGTCCGGATGGGACTCGCCGACCCGATGATCGCGATCGCGTGTCACCATCACGACGTGCGTCGGAGCACCACCCGACCCGACGTACGCGTTCGGAGCCAGGGCGTACGCGGCCGGAACGACGAACTGGTCGTTCGCGACGCTCGCCGCGTTCGACACGACCCAGCGGGCGATCGGCGCGTCCTGGAACGGCGCGCAAAGGTAATTGTGGACGTACGTGCGTCCTTGGACCGGGTTGCTGCGCTCGACGAGCAGGCGAGAGACTCCCACGGGCGCACTCACGCTGCGATCGAAGCCCGACGTGTACGGACGCACTCGATACATCACGCTCTCGCCGACGACGGGCAACACGTCGGTGAACGTCACGGTTCGAACGGCTCCGTTCCCCGGGATCGGATGCGGGTTCCCCGGGGCCGCGAAGTCGGCCCACTCCACGACGCCCGCGAGCGCCGTCGCCCGTTGGATCACGTAGTCGAGGCCGCTCACCGAACGGAAGGCGAGATCGACCGTCATGGTGTCGGCGACCGATCCGGGCCGCGCGGCGACCGACGTGAATTCGAGCGCACTGGACGGATCGCTCGGATTCGTGCCGGCCGCGACTTCGGAACCGTCGGGCCGCAGGTCGCCGTCGGTGTCCCATTGCGCGGGATCCGTCGGGATCGGCTGCGCAGCTTCGCCGAGGTTCGAAAGTCCATCGGCGTCGTCGTCGGCCCCCGGACCGGCGAAGTTCGACAGCACGAACCGGATCGCGTCCTCCGTGCCTTCCCGGCGCACGTCGCGGCGGGAGTGTCCCTCTTCCGCGTACACGCGAAGGACGCACGAACCACCGGCGGACAGGTACTCCGTTCGGAACGCGACGGCGGAGTTCAATTCGACGAGGTGGTCGTCATCGCCGTTTTGCATCAGCACCGGACCGAACGGCCCGGTCGACAGGTTGTTCTGCAGCCGAATCGTCGGCATCAGGTCCCGCAGCAGGTTGACGAGCGGCGCACCGTCGGGAAACGTCGTATTGTCGATCGGCGGGTACCTCTGCGAGGTCCAGTTCTCGAGCACGTACGTCGCTGGGTTGTAGTTCCACTGCGGGAAGATCCGGAGGCCGAACCCCCGAGTGGCGTTGTAGTAAGCGCCCGTGTTCGGGACCGTTCCGTCGTTCGTCGAGAACAGATGCCGCACGGTCGTCACGCCGAGCAACGGAAACGGAGGTGCGGGATAGAACATGTGCGTCACTGGGTCGATCACCGCGGTCAGGCTGACGTGGTCGAAGTACGCGAGGTGGCGCCAGAACCACGAGGTGTCGCCGAGACCGGCGAAATCGAACCCACTTCCGCCCGCCGTGTTCACGACCGCGCCCGAGACACGGCTGTCCACCGTGTCGATCGGAGTCGTGTAGTACGGCAACCGCGACTCCGATTGAATACCGACGGCGAGCATCAACGAGAGCGCCCCGCCCGAGCTGCCGCCCGACGCGACCAACGCGGGATTCGTCATTCCGTACAACGAGGTGTTGGCGCTCGGGTACAGCGCCTTGATCACGCGAGCCGCTCGGTGCACCTGAGCTGCGATCTCGAAGACCGTGTACCCCGGCGCGACGACCTGATCCGTCGCTGCGTTCAGCGCGGGCGCGTTTCCGTGCCCGACGGCGAACACCGAGACCCCACGCTCGATCCAAGGGCGCACCAGTTCGTCGATCTCCGGACTCGTGAGCATCTGCGCAGCGGTCATCGACTGGAACTCGCTGCTGACGATCGCGACCAGCGCGATGTCGCGCTGTGCGATCGGCGGAGCCGGCTGGAAGACGACGATCTCGCCGGTGTACGGATTCGGATCCCAGTACCGCGGGAACGTGCCGTACGTGAGCACCGGAACCGGCTTCACGTAGGTCGCACGCTCGCCGGCGCGGGCAAGAGAACACGGGAGGGTCGCCATCGCGAGCGCGATGACGGCCGAACGACGACGGAACATGGGTTGAACTCCAGGCATTGCGGTCGCGCATGCGGGGTTGCGCGCCGGCTCGCGAGCCACGCGAGAACCGGAATCGATCCACACTGGATGGGTTGCAACTCGGGATTCGGACGGCGAGAAATCGCGCCGGACCCGAGGCACCGCCATCGACGGGCGCCGCTTCACCGACGCGCGTTCGACGTGCCGTGCTCGTCCCCCATCAAGCGCCGGAGCCGGCCGCTGGGTCGGCCGTGCCGATGGACGCCTTCAACCGACCGCGAGCGCCGCACGCCGCGGAATCCCGCGCGGCGTGAACCCGAGCGACTCGGCCGCGGCATCGCCGGCGAGGCACTCGACGGCAGTCCGCAGGTCGGTGGCGTCGAGGTGAGGCTCGAGGGCGCGGCGCACGCGGGCCGCCGTCTGCGCGTCCAGCGTCGGCAGCGCGACGCCGGCGATCACGTGGACGTCGCGCTCTTGCGCGATCT
>JAEUIB010000291.1 GCA_016795255.1 Planctomycetota bacterium | reverse complement strand
CAGACGTGACGAATGCACGCCTACGTCCGCCGCGACGTCCTCGACACAGCGATCGCCACGCACGAGTAACGCCCGCACGGCCTGTTCCTTGAACTCGGGTGAGTATCTCCTGACTTGTCGGGGCACGAAACGACCTCCTTTCTGTGCGGCGGTTTTTGCTGCCCCCCCATGGGGGGGCAGCAGCACCGCAACGCCAAACGCCTACTGACGCGTCGCGTCCCGCTCACGCCGCAAGGACGTGACAACAATCCTGGCGCCTGGGGCCTCTCATCCCTCGTCGTCCCTCCCGTCCCCCGTCATCCTCCCCACGACCTCCACCCCCGCGTTACCCTGCGCCTCCCCAGGGGGGACTCCTTCGATGCCACGCACCCCGCCCGAACTCCTCCTCCTCGCCTACCTCGACGCGCGCGAGCACGACCCTTCCCTCACGTTCGATGCCTTCTGCGCGAAGCACCCCGCCGAGTCCGCCCAACTTCGAGATCTCTTCCTCGGCTGGCGGCTCGCGCACGAGACCGCGACGAAAGCCTCCCTCGCCGATCGCCTTCAGCAACACTTCGGTTCCCAAGCCGATCCGAGGATCTCGCTCGAGTCCGGAGCCGACTCCGCGGTCGATCCCGAATTGCTCGACGCCCTCAAATCGCGTGGCCCGTCGTCCGCGCGGTATCGCCTCACGGGCGAAGTCGCGAAGGGCGGCATGGGCGTGATCCTGCGGGTGTGGGACGAGGACCTGCGTCGCCACCTCGCGATGAAGGTCATGCTCGACGAGCCCGAGGGTGCGGCGTCGCGCCTGTCGCGCTTCCTCGAGGAAGCCCAAGTCACCGGCCAGCTCGATCATCCGGGCATCGTTCCGGTGCACGAGCTCGGCATCGACGCGCGCGGCCAAGTGTTCTTCACGATGAAGCTCGTGAAGGGCAAGACGTTCGAGCAAGTGCTCGACGCGGTCCGGCGCGGCGACGACGGCTGGAACCTCACGCGCGCGCTGTCCGTCGTGCTGCGCGTCTGCGAAGCCATGGCGTTCGCGCACGAGAAGGGCGTGATCCACCGCGACCTCAAGCCGGCGAACATCATGGTCGGCCGCTTCGGCGAGACCTACGTGATGGATTGGGGCCTCGCGCGCGTCCTCGGCATGCACGACACGAAGGACATTCGGCCGCGTCCGCACGACGCGAGCATGGTGCGCACGTCGCGCCGCGAATCGTCCGCGGGGAACCCGAACTCGTCGCTGCTGACGATGGACGGCGACTTGATCGGCACGCCGGTCTACATGTCGCCGGAGCAAGCGCACGGCGACCTCGAGCGCATCGGCGCGCACAGCGACGTCTACGCCGTCGGCGCGATCCTCTACCAACTGCTGTCGGGGCAGATGCCGTACGTCGAGGCGGGCTCGGATTCGGCGCCGTACTCGATCCTCGAGCGCGTGAGGACCATCCCGCCGAAGCCGCTGCACTCGGTCGCGAGCGACGTCCCGGCCGAGCTCCTCGCGATCTGCGAGAAGGCGATGGAGCGCGAGCCGAAGCAGCGCTACGCGTCGATGCTCGACCTCGCCGACGACTTGCGCGCGTACCTCGAGCGCCGCGTCGTGAAGGCGTACGAGACCGGCGCGTTCGCCGAAACCAAGAAATGGGTCCAGCGCAACAAGGGCCTCGCTAGCGCGGCCGCCGCGCTGTTCGTCGTGCTCGCGGGCGCGACGGTCCTCATCGCGAACAAGAACCGTGAGGTGGAAGCGAAGGCCGTCGAGGTCGAAGCGAAGAACGTCTCGCTGGGCACGGCCAACGCCGAGATCACGAAGCAGAAGGCCGAAGTCGAAGCCCGCCGCGCCGAAGCGGAAGCGCGTCGCGCCGAGGCCGAGGCGCGCAAGGCGGAGTTCGACCAACTCTCGGGCGTGGTCCTGCTCGAGATGGCACGCACGAACGAGCTGACGCTCTATCCCGCGATCCCCGCGAAGACCGAATCCATGCGTCGTTGGCTCGAGAACGACGCCGCGAAGCTGCTCGCGATGAAGCCGACGCTGGCGCAGACGGTCGCGGACCTCGAAGCGCGCGCGTTGCCGCAGACCGACGCCGAGCGCGAATCGCGTCGCTTCCTGCACACGACGTTGAGCACGCTGCTTGCGGACCTCGCGACGTTCGAAGCCGACACCGTCGCGAGCGTGCGTCGCCGCGTGGCGTGGGCGGAGCGCATCGAGTCGTTGACGCTGCATCACCCGAACGCGCGCGTGACGTGGGACGAGGCGCGCGCGGCGGTGGCGAAGGCGGACGACGTCGTCGCCTCGTCGCGATACCAAGCGACGTCGATCGACCTGCGACCGCAGCTCGGCCTCGTGCCACTCGGCATGAACCCGGTGACGAAGCTGTGGGAGTTCTACGACCTGCGCACGGCATGCGACCTGAAGGCGGGCGAAGATCCGGCGCACCTCGAGATCCCCGCGCATCGCGCGGACGGATCGATCGAGGTGAAGGACGGCACCGGCGTCGTGTTCGTGCTGATCCCGGGCGGGACGTTCGTGCAGGGAGCGCAACCGGACGACGAGTCGGCTCCGAACTTCGATCCGGGGACGAAGCTCGACGAAGTCCCGCAGACGGTCACACTCGCGCCGTACTTCTTGGCGCGGCACGAACTGACGAAGGGCCAGTGGTTCCGCATGACGGACGGCGACGAGCCGAGTTGGTATCGCCGCGATCAGACGTACGCCGACGATCCTGTCGCGATCGGTTGGAGTCATCCCGTCGAAACCGTGACGTGGGACGACTGCGCGCTGCGCTTGTCGCGGATCGGCTTGGCGCTGCCGACCGAGGCGCAGTGGGAGTTCGGCGCGCGCGGCGGGACGCAGACTCCGTGGTGGACGGGGAAGGAGGCGTCGACGCTCGCGGGCGCGGCGAACGTCGTCGACCAACGTGCCGAGAGCGCGTTCCCGGCGTGGGGACGCCAGATGGGCGACTTCGACGACGGCTACGCCGGCATGGCTCCGCCCGACGCGTTCCGGGCGAATCCGTTCGGACTGTTCCACGTCCACGGCAACGTCTGGGAGTGGTGCGCCGATCTCTACGCATTCCCCTACGTCGATCCACGCGAGGGTGACGGTCTGCGCACACCGCCGGTCACGGACGCCCCGGTGCGCGCGCGCCGCGGCGGCGGCTTCAACAACACCGCCGCGTTCGCGCGCTCGGCGTATCGCGACGATGGCGCGCCGTCGAGTCGGCTGAACAACCTGGGAGTGCGCGCCGCCCGGGGAATCGACTGAGTTCGCGGGCAGGGTCGCCGAACGCGGGCGCGCCGTGACGATCCCCGCCCTGCGTTCGCATCCGCCACTCCCCTCGCTACCCTGCGCCTCGCCACCGGGGGGACCCGTCCGATGCCACGATCACGGCCCGAAGAGTTGTTGCTCGCCTACCTCGACGCCCGCGAACGCGACGCGTCGTTGACGTTCGACGCGTTCTGCGCGAAGCATCCCGCCGAAGCCGACGACCTGCGCAAGCTGTTCCTCGGCTGGCAGATCGCGCAGGAGAAGGACGCGAAGGGGTCGCTCGCCGAGCGCCTGAAGGATCGCTTCGGATCGAAGGCCGATCCGGGCATCTCGCTCGACGCCGGCGCCGAGGCCCCCTTCGATCCCGCATTGCTCGAAGCGCTGAAGGCGCGCGGCCCGTCCTCCTCGCGGTACCGCCTGAAGGGCGAGGTCGCGCAGGGCGGCATGGGCATCATCCTGCGCGTGTGGGACGAGGACCTGCGTCGCCACCTCGCGATGAAGGTGATGCTCGACGAGCAAGACGGTGCGGCCTCGCGCCTCTCGCGCTTCCTCGAGGAAGCCCAAGTCACCGGACAGCTCGATCACCCCGGCATCGTGCCGGTGCACGAGCTCGGCATCGATGCTCGTGGTCGCGTGTTCTTCACGATGAAGCTCGTGAAGGGGAGAACTCTCGCGCAAGTCTTCGAGGCCGTGAAGCACGGCGACGACGGCTGGAGCGTCACGCGTGCTCTGTCCGTCGTGCTGCGCGTCTGCGAAGCGATGGCGTTCGCGCACGAGAAGGGCGTCATCCACCGCGACCTCAAGCCCGCGAACATCATGGTCGGCCGCTTCGGCGAGACGTACGTGATGGACTGGGGCTTGGCGCGCGTGCTCGGCAAGAAGGACACGAAGGACATCCGGCCGCGCCCGAACGAGAGCGTCAGCGCCGTGCGCTCGTCACGACGCGACTCGGGCCACGCAACGCCGGATTCGCCGATGCTGACGATGGACGGCGATCAAGTCGGCACGCCGGCGTACATGCCGCCGGAGCAAGCGCGCGGTGAGCACGCAGCGACCGGAGTCGGCGGGCACGCCGCACGATTCGCCACTGCTGACGATGGACGGCGACCAAGTCGGCACGCCGGCCTACATGCCGCCGGAGCAGGCGCGGGGCGATCTCGAACGCATCGGCCCCCA
>JAEUIB010000263.1 GCA_016795255.1 Planctomycetota bacterium | reverse complement strand
GGGGGGCCTTCGGCCCCCGCCTGCCTGGATGCCAGCGCATCCGGCCCAGCGGCCCGAGCGATCGCTACGCTCTCCCCCCTCCACGACCCCAAGTCCCACGAATCGGAGCAGCCTCGCATGCCTCGTCTCACCGCGTCGATCGGAGTCATCGGCGGCAGTGGCCTCTATGCGCTCGACGATCTGAAGGTCCTCGCGGAAGTGAAGCCGAAGACGCCGTGGGGCGAGCCCTCCGACGCGATCGTCATCGGTGAGGTCGGCGGGCACCGCGTCGCGTTCTTGCCGCGTCACGGCCGCGGGCATCGCATCACGCCGACCGAAGTCAATGCGCGCGCCAACATCGCCGCACTGAAGTCGATCGGTGTCGAGAAGATCGTGTCGTTCTCCGCGGTCGGCAGCCTCAAGCAGGAGCTGAAGCCGCTCGACTTCGTCGTTCCCTCGCAGCTCATCGATCGCACGCGCTTGCGTCCGAACACGTTCTTCGGGGACGGCTGCGTCGCGCACGTCGGTTTCGCCGATCCGTTCAGCGTGCCGATGTCGAACCTGCTGTACGAGAAAGCCCGCGGCCTCGGCCTGACGGTGCATCGCGACGAGACGCTCGTCTGCATGGAAGGGCCGATGTTCTCCACGCGCGCCGAGAGCCACCTCTATCGCTCGTGGGGCGCGGGGCTCATCAACATGTCGGCGCTGCCCGAGTCGAAGCTCGCGCGCGAGGCCGAACTCTCGTACGGCCTCGTCTGCATGGTCACCGACTACGACTGCTGGCACGAATCCGAGGAGGCCGTCGACATCCAGATGGTCATCGCGAACCTGACCAAGAACGCGGAGAACGCGAAGGCGTTGCTGCGCGCTTCGCTGGACGACATCGCTCGGCTCGACGACACCAGCGGCGTCAAAACCGCGACCCAATTCGCGATCATCACGGCGAAAGAGCTCATCCCGAAACCAACGGTCGCCAAGCTGCGTTACTTGTTCCCGAACTACTTCCCCGCCGCGGCACCGAAGCGCTCCGCGCCGGCCAAGTCCTCGAAACCGGCCGGCCGGCCGAAGAACGCGAAAGCACGCGCGGCGAAGAAGGACCGTGGCCGTAGCAAGCGACGCTGACGCGCGAGCGCGGCCGAACCTCTCGGGAGATCCTTTCATGCTTCGAGTTCACGCGGCAGTCGTTCGCGGCGCCGTCCTGTTCGCCTGTTCGCTCGCACCGTGGCACGCGTCGTTGCTCGCGCAGGACCCGGCGCCGAGCGCGACCCGAGGGGGACTCGAGAACCTCGTCCCGGCCGAGACGCTCGTGTTCGCGAGCGTGGACGTCGATCGCCTGCTGGTCGACGGCAAGGAACTCGATCTCGCGCGGTTGTGGGCCGACGAGGAGATCCAGGACTTCCTCGCTCCGGCGCTCGGACTGGCGAACGAAGCGCTCACGGTGCGACTCGCGCGCGGCTTCGCGACGCTGAGCCACGGCTACGGCTTCCCCGACATCGTCGGCGGACGCGTCGCGTTCGCGATGCTCGGCAGCGGCCTGACCGATGCGCAGGGTTCGACGCGCTGGATCGACGGCGCCGAGCGTCCGAAGGACCCGATCCTCGTCGACGCGGGCACGCTGTGGTTCCCCGATTTCATCGTCACGGTCGAGACCTCCGGCCGCGCCGCGTTCGAAGCGTCGTTCGCGCGCGTGCTCGAGCTCGAGCCGGGCATCGTCAGCACGCCGACGCGCGCCGGCGACCTCGATCTGGTCGAGAGCGTCGTGCCGGTGCCGATCGACCCATCGGGGACGGCGATCCGCAAACTCTCGCTGTTCCATGGCTTCGCCGGCGACCTGTTCATCGCGGCGACCCGCCCCGAGCACGTGGCGCGGATCGCGGCGGCGCTCGCCGCGCCGGCGCAGAACGCGTTGGCCGCGAACGCGAACTTCCGGAACTACCGCGCCGAGATCGCGCGGGACGGCGCCGTCGGCGAGTTCTTCGTCAACGTGCCGGCGCTGCTCGCGCACGCGCTGCCGATCGCGTCCCAGTTCGACGCGTCCGTCGGCGAGGTCGTCCCGATGCTGCAGCAATCGGGTGCTCGCGGACTCGGCGCATCGCTCGCGCTCGAGCAGGGCCGGCTGCGGCAGAGCGTCGGCTTGCTCGTCACTCCGTCGTCGATGGTGGGCGGCATGGTGCGCATGTTCGCGCGGCCGGGCATCCTGCAACGCTCCGCACCGATCGAGGGCAGCATGTTCGCGCTGTCGGTCGGCGTCGATTGGGAAGGCGTCGTCAACGCTGCGGCGATGAACGCCGAGTCGGGCCTCGATGCCGCGCTGTCGAGCGCGAGCGAGGAACTCGGAGTGGACGTGCGAGCCGACGTGTTGCCGGCGCTGGGCGACACGGTCACGATTCGCGCGACGTTGCCGGAACACGCGCTCGTGCCGATCCCGGATTGGACGCTCGACGTGACGCTGCGCGACGCGGAGGCGATCGGCGAAGCGCTCACGGCCGTGCGCGCGAAGTTGCCGGCGTTGACCGGCGGCGCGGCAACGCCGGCTCCGATCACGCTGGATGGTCATCCGGAGGCGTTCTCGCTTCGCATCGCCGACGTGCCGTTCGCGCCGTTGGTGGCGATCGAAGGCCAGCGGCTCGTCGTCGCGAGCAATCTGGCCACGATGAAGTCGACCCTCGCGCAATTGAAGACGCCGCCGACGTCCGGCGACTTCGCGCGGAGCGGAGCGACGACGTTCGGGACCGGCGGTGAAGACGTGTGCTTCGCGCTGTACCTCGACCTGGCGCGCATCGCCGCGCGCGGAGTTCCGTACCTGCAGACGTTCGCTCCGGCGATCCAGCAAGCCGGCATCCCGCTGCGCTTCGACGAGCTGCCGCTCGACGTCCTCGTCGACCACCTGTCCGGCGCGATGACGACGGTCCGCGTGTCCGACCAAGCGATCGTGCTCGACGAATCGTCGCCGTTCGGCTCGCAACTCCTCGCGCTCGGCATCGTCGGAGCGGTCGCGGGTCAGTCCGGCTCGCAAGCGATCGAGTTCGCCGCCCCGGAATCCGACGACGAGGTCGGTCAGCCCGAAGGCCGATCCGCGGCGTTCTTCGGCGTCCAGACCGAGTTCGGACTCGAGTCGAGCGACGGCGTGCCCGTCGTCGGCGTGACGGAGGGCTCGCCGGCCGAACGTGCCGGCTTGCGCATCGGCGACCGCTTGCTCACGATCGGCGCCGAAAAGCTGCGTTCGCAGTCGGATGTCCTGCGCGTGCTCGGATTGCGCCAACCCGGCGATGAAGTGATCGTCGCGTACTCGCGTGATGGCGCGGTGCGCGAGACGACCGTCACGCTCGCGAAGCGCGGAGACTTCGTGAATGCAGACGGAACCAGGCGCAACCCGCGCTGAGCCCGACCGGCAGCGGCAGGCTGCGACCGAAGACGCCGCCGAACTGCGGCCGTTGCGACGTCAGGTCCTGTTCGGGATCCTGCTGCTCTGCATTCCGATCGCCGTGTCGGTCGTCGTGCGCGGGCGGTTGCCCGAGTTCTCGCTGTATCCCCACGAGTTCTTCCTGCTGCCGCTGCTGGCGTCGATCCGGCTGATCTGGGCGCTGCGGACGCGGCGGCGCCTGTGGCCGCTGATCGATCTGCCACTGATCGGCCTGCTGTTCGTGTTCACCGGCGCGGACGACTCACCGCTCGATCCGGCGCTGTTCCTCGTCTACGTGCTCGTCGGGCTCTACGTCGAGCGCGTGCCGCGGCGCCGCTATCGCTGGACGTATCTGGTCGCGTTCCTCGTCGGCATCGTCGGCATGTACGCGCTCGTCGTCGCGCACGTGCGCCTCGATCAGGCCGCGAAGCTCGACCTCGCGCGCGAGGCCATCGGGCGGCAGATGGACCTGGTGCGGCAAGGGCTCGCCGATCGGTCGGTCGACTCGGAAGCGACGCACGCCGTGTACGAAGCGGTACGGACCGAGATCAGCACGTGGGCCGAACAGGACATCATCCTGCGTCAGAACACGTTCCTGTTCGCCGGACCGTCCGGCGAAGCCGGACTGCCGCAACCGGTTCGCACGCTGGCGCCGTTCGACGTCGAGTATCGACGCGCCGAGAGCGCCATCGAGGAGCGACAACGCTTGTTGGTCGAGGCCGGCACGGCGATCCGCGTCGATCTGGACGCCGATACGGCGTCGGCGATCCGCGAACGACTCGGCACGCAGTTCGAGGAGTTGCGCTCGATCATCAGCACCTCGATCGAACGCATCACGACGGCGGTCAACGACCTGACGACGGCCGACGAGTCGCGCGCGTTCTACACGGCGTGGGTCCCGCGCTACGTCCGCGCGTTGGTGTTCTCCGACCTCGTGCATCCGCTCGAGAACGCGACCACGCAGCAGCAGAACGTGCGCGCCGAGATCGAGGCGTTCGTCGAAGCCGTGTATCGCGCGGACGCGATCGAACAAGCGCTGCCCGAAGACCTGCAGCGCTTGCTGACCGAGCGCCTCGCGATGGTGCTGCTCGTGCTCGCCGCGCTGTCGCTGGTCGCCGCGTTGAGCACGCACTACGAAGGCGAAGTCGCGCGACGCGAGGCGACGAAGACCGAGATCGAAGAACGCGAGAAGGAGAACTGGATCGCGTTGACCGCCGGGCTCACGCACACGATCGGCAACGACATCCTCGCGTACGACGCGTACGCGCAGGAGGCGATCGACGTGCTGTCCGGCCGCAAAGACGTGCCGCCGGAGGCGGAGCGCAACGTCCGCTTCATCCTCGAGTCGAACAAGGCGCGACTCGCGTTCATCAAGTTCCTCGACGAGTTCGCACGCGCGCGCAAGGCCGCGCTCGAAGGAGACGGCGTCAAGCCGACCGGGCTCGCCGCGATCCCGATCGAGCCGCTGCTGCGCGACGTGCGCGAACGCGTCGGCAGCGTCGAGATCGCCGACCTGCCGCGAAGCTCGAACGATCCGATGGTGAACGCGCAGATCGCGCGCTTCGCGCAATTGCCGCTCGAGGTGGAGTTCGCGCGCGACGACGCGGACGGGCGGCGCTTCACGGCCGGCAAGCGCGGCATCCTCGAGTTCTTCGTCTACGAACTGCTGAAGAACGCACTGCGCAACTGCTCGGGGAAGGCGCCGCTGCGCGCGCTGGTCGCCAAGGCCGACGGTCGCGTCCGCATCGCACTGGTGAACGACCTCGAGGTCCGCGAGGAGAAAGCGGGCGACGGCACGCCGCGCTGGCGCCTGCCGCGCATCGCCGGCATGAAGGCATGCACCGATGCCGAACTGCAGCAGGAAGTCGGGACGATCCTCGCGCAATGCTTCGAGCCGGGCCGCGGCGGCGGAACCGGCCTCGGGCTGTTCCTGATCCGCTACTTCGCGCGCGAGTACTACCGCGGTAGCGTGACCGCGGCGATCCACGACTGGTCGAAGCGCGAAGTCGCGTTCGTCCTCGACCTGCCCGACGACTTGGGTCGATGATCGTCGATGCGACGGTCTCGTGACGCTGTGGGGTGATCCGGTGGCGACGATTCGCGTGTTGTTCTGCGACGACTCCGGCGGAGTCCTCAAGGGTTTCGAGAACAACGTCTCGAAGCCGCTCGAGAACCTCGTCGAAGCGCACACGTCGTCGAGCATCGCCGGCGTCGAAGCGCGCATCGCCGCGGGCGAGACGTTCGACATCGTCGTGACCGACCTCAACTTCGAGAAGGTCGGCGGCAGCCCGCGCGACGGTCTCGAGATCCTGCGCCTCGCGCGCGAGCATTGGCCCGGGGTCGAGCCGATCCTGATGACCGCGTACGAAGGGTCGCTCGACGTGCGCGACGGCTTGCGGCTGCGTGGCCTCGGCGTCAACGAGGAGAACCTGCTCGCGAAGACCGATGCCGAGGATCCGGGCATCACGTGGCTGCGCCTGCGCGAACGCATCCAGGGCATCGCTCTGCGCAAGCAGGCGGAAGCGAAGGAAATGCGCACGCTGAAGCGGGAGAACCGATACCTGCGCGAGACCGTCGCCCGCGAAGTCCGATCGTGGATCCTGTCGCAGCCGCTCTCGACCTCGGCGGCGCAGATCCTCGCCGACCCGGACAGCCACCTCGGCGACCAGGTCGGGCGCTCGTTCGTCATGAAGGAGGTCTTCCGCCGGATGCGGCGCGCGGCGGTGCTGCCGAGCGACGTGTTGATCCTCGGACCGACCGGCACGGGGAAGGACCTCGTCGCACGCGCGATCCACAAGCTGTCGGCGCGCGCGAACCAACCGTTCGTGAAGGCCGATCTGACGACGACCACGCAGACGCTGCTCGAGAGCGAACTGTTCGGTCACGAGCGCGGGGCGTTCACCGGAGCGGACTCGCGCAAGGAAGGGCTGCTCGCGCTCGCGGACAAGGGGACGTTCTTCCTCGACGAAATCGGGAACATCTCGCCGGAGGTCCAGGCGAAGTTGCTGCGCGTGCTCGAGGACCGGCGATTCCGACCGCTCGGCAGTCAGCGCGAGCGCGCCGTCGACGTGCGCGTGATCGCCGCGACGAACGAAGACCTCGGCCGAGCCGTCGCGGACGGATCGTTCCGCGCCGATCTGTTCGAACGATTGAACGTGCTGCGCATCCTCGTGCCGTCGCTGGCGGAGCGCGCGGAGGACATCCCGCTGCTCGTCGCGACGTTCGTCACCGCCGACCGCGAGCGCTTCGCCGTTCGCGGGCTCGATCGCATTTCGCCCGAAGCACTCGACCTGCTGATGTCGCAGCCGTGGCCGCGCAACGTCCGCCAGTTGAAGCACGTCATCGAGCGCGTGTTCTCGGAGGCCGACCCCGAGGCCGAGACGATCGACGCGCGCGCGATCGACATCGCGTTGGCGGAGCCGGGCGGGCGGCCGACCGAATCGTCGGCGACGCCCTCGACCGATCTGTTCCTGCGGATCCTCGCGCACGAGGTGTCGCTGAACTTGCCGGACATCAAGCGCAAGTTCGGCGAGGACGCGGCGCGCGACGTGATCCGCAAGGCGATGGTCCACTTCCGCGGCCTGCCGAGTGCCGAGGAGTGCGACGAGTTCTTCGGCGGATGCTCGCCGAATGCGTGGCGTCAGTTCGCGTTCCAACTCGGGCTGACGTGGAAGTCCGTGAAGGGCTCGTCGAAATAACCGCCGCCAACGGCGCCGTTAGACGCTCCTAACGGAGTTGTTTCCGGACGAACGAATGCGGCAGGAGCCCACGACGCAAAGGACTACGGGTAAAGCAGTTCCGTGATCGATGGATCGGCGTCGGAGGGGCGGATGTTTGGCACGCGGCGTGTTGTTCCATCCCGCGGATTCCCCGAGTTCTCCGCTGGAGGCTCTCCCATGAAAGCCAACCTGATTCTCTCCGCGCTCGCCGTCGTCGCTCTGGTTGCCGTGGCTCCGCGGGATGCGGAAGCCGGAAAAGTGAAGGTGAACATCGGAGTCGGCATCGGCTTCGCGAACCCGCACTTCGGCACGCACCTCGTCTACGACAACCACCACAAGCATCACCACGCACCTGCGCCCGTCGTCGTCGCGCCGATGTACCCGACCCCGGTCGTCGTCGCGCCGCGCTGCCACACGCCCGTCGTCTACGTGCCCGCTCGTCCGGTCGTCTACGCGCCGCCTGCGTTCACGTACGTCTACGAGCAACAGTGGGTGCCGCCGGTCTTCCAGACGCAGATCATCGGCTACGACCACTGTGGCCGCGCGATCACGCAGCAGGTCTGTGTCGCGCAGGGTTACTACCGCACGCTGCGGTATCGCGTGTACGGCAACGGTGCGAAGGTGTTCGACGGCTACGTCTGAGCGCCGATCGCGATAGAACTTCCCAGCCCGCGTCGCGCACACCGCGCGGCGCGGGCTTCGTTCGAGGAGGACCGCATGAACGCACGAACGAACGGTTGGCGGGGCATCGTCGTCCTGCTCGCCGCATGGGCGTCGATGGCGGCCGCGCCGGTCGAGCGCGCGGGCCGGATCGAGCGAACCGACGCGCACGCGATCGTCCTCCGCGAAGACCACAAGCACCGCTACGTCAGCGTTCCGGACGGCAAGGTCTGGGTGCCGCCGAAGACCGCGAAGAAGGTCGTCGGCTACGACTCGAAGGGCAAGCCCATCTATCGGAACGTGGTCGTCTCGCCCGGGTACTACAAGACGAAGTACGTCGACAAGTGCAACGTCTGCGGACGGGTGAAGGGCTGACCGAGGGCGGCGTGCCGCCGACGATCGATCGTCGGTGCGTCGACAACAGCGGTTCCCGCGCGGGCGCGAAAGCCGCATACTCTCCCGCGACATGGGAACGACGTTCCGATTGCGTTGGCTGAATCGCGAAGGGGGCGAACTCGTCTATCACGTGGCGAGTTCGGCCACGATCGGCCGTGCATCCGACAACGACATCGTGCTCGACCAAGAGGGCGTGTCGCGCCGGCATCTCGAACTGAGCGTCGATGCCGGGAAGCTCAGCGCGAAGGACCTGTTCTCGACGAACGGCGTCTACGTCAACGGCAAGCGCGTGAACGAATGCGTGCTGCGGCCGGGTGACACGATGCTCGTCGGCCGCACGTTGTTCCGCGTCGAAGAGCAGTCGCGAGCACCGGGCGGAGAGACGCACGCGCTCGGCGCGACGACGATCCAGGTCGCGCTGGACGCGAGCAGCGCGGAGTATCCCGGCGGCGAGCCGCCGACGATGCGCGCGGCCGACCACCTGCGCGCGTTGTGCCGCATCCTCGAACTCGTGAACGCCGCCGGCCCGTCGGACGAACTGCATCGCCACGTGCTCGACGCGTTGGCGCAGACGCTCGATGCGGTGTTCGGTGCGGTCTACCTCGGGCGTGATCCGCTCGCCGCGCCGGCCGTCGTGCTGACGAAGATCAACGAGCCGCACACGCCGAGCAAGACGGTGCTGCGGCGCGTGCTGGAGAGC
>JAEUIB010000242.1 GCA_016795255.1 Planctomycetota bacterium | reverse complement strand
GTGAATTGGGGTCTGTCCCCTTTTGCGCTGGCTCGTGGGCTTGGTCAGCCGTCGTAGACGACGGTGACGATCGTCTCGGCGCGCTCGACGAACTCGAAGCGGCCGGAGCGCACGAGCGTGAACGCGTCGCCCTGCTTGACGAAGCGCGCCTCGCCCCACGTCCACGTCCCGTTCGCGCGCACCAGCACGCGAGCGGCGGGCAACGACACGTCGACGCGCTCCTGCGCGAGCGTGACCCCGTGCGGCAGTTCGCCGATCCGGAACCGCCGCCAACTCGCGGGCCGGCCCTTGTCGTCGTGCGCATACTCGTCGATCGCCTCGGCGACGGCGATCTCGGCGACTCCTTCGAGCGCCAGCACGTAGTGGATCTCGGGCTTGCCGTCGCGCGTGACGACCTCGGTGAAGCGCGGCGTCACGGCGATCGGCTCGCCGAACCGCGACGCGACCCAGCGCATGCCGACGAACGGATCGTTGCGCTCGACGCCGTCCGGCGTCGACACGCGCGCGAGCGTGCACGTCGCCGGATCCCACACCACACGCAGCCGATCGTTCAGCTTGTAGTCGACGTGGGCGGCGGACGCGTCGCGTCGCACGTCGTCGGCGGCGACTCCGCGCGCGACCACGAGCGCGACGAACGCGACGGCGACGCGAGCGATCACGTCGTCGCCTCCTTCGTCTCGTCGCGGAACGCCCACAGCACGAGCGCCGCCACGCCGAGCCCGATCCACGACAACGTGAGGAAGAACGGTCCGAACTCGAGCTTCGAGAGTTCGACGCCGCCCTCGACGAGCTTCACCGTGTTCGCCTCGGCGAGCCAGCGATTGAGGAAGGCACCGCCGAGGATCGGGCCGCCGCCGAGCATCACGATGCCGAACATCGTCTGCGCCGAGTGGCGCACGTCGGGCGGCGCGATGCGATCGACGTAGATGTACGCCGACGCGAAGAAGAACGCGTAGCCGAAGCCGTGCAGCAGCTGGCTCGTCACCGCGATCGCCGGCGTCACGCCGTCCGTCGACCACACGAAGTACCGGCCGAAGTACGCCAGCGCGCCGAGCATCAGCGTGAGGCGGAAGCCGACGCGCTTCAGCACGCCGCCGAGCAGCGCGATCAGCACGATCTCGGAGAACTGTCCGACCGTCATCGCCGGCCCGACCTGGCTGTCCTTCAGCCCGATCGACGACAGGAACGGCCCGGCCTGGATGAAGTAGATCTGGTGGATCATGCTGACCGCGAGCCCGGCCAGCATCAGCACGACCATCGACGGCTTCGCGAGCAGCGCGAACGCGCGCGCGAACGCGAGCTTCTCGACCGCGTCGCGCTTCGGCGGCGTCGCCGGCAGGCACGTCAGCGCGTAGACGCCGTAGACCGCCGACACGATCGCCGAGAACAAGAACGCGTCGGAAAGCCGCCCGGTGACGTTGTCGAGTTCCGGACCGACGAGGAACGGCGGCATCGCCTGCAGCTTTAGGTCGTGCTGCAGCCAGATCATCGGGAACACCCAGCTCGCTGCGATCCAGCCGATCGTGCCCCAGACGCGGACCTTGCCGAACTCGCGCGTGCGGTCGTTCAGGTGCGCGAACGCCAGCGAGTTCGACAGCGCGAGCGTCGGCATGTACAGCACGGAGTAGACCGAGCCGAGCACGAGCCACTCGTTGACGGTCGTCGTCGATCGCAACTGCCACTGCAGCGCCGCGCCGACGAGCAACAGGAACCCGAGGAAGCGCTCGGTGCGGAAGTACCGATCCGCGATCTGTCCGGCGACGAACGGAGCGGCGATCGCTCCGATCGATGCCGCGACGCCGAGGATCAGCCCGATGTCGGCGTTGCTGAATCCGAGACCGCCGGCTTCCCGCGACGCTCCGAAGAAGCGGCCCGCGAGCGGCAGCCAAGCGCCCCACACGGCGTACTGCAGGAACATCATCACGGACAGGCGACCGAGCGGGCTCTTGCTCTCCATGCGGCTCCTTCACGCGCGACGGGTCACGCGGATCTCGTGGCATTCGTCCCGCGCCGCGACGCGAGCGCGGCGCGCTCGCGCGACGACGCGCGTCACTTCACTTGCGCGAGCTTGATCGCGGTGCGTTCCTTCGCCGACAGCAGCGCGGCCTCGAGCACGCGCTGCGTCTGGTAGGCGTCGTCGAAGTCCGGCAGCGGCGCTTCGGGCTCCTGGCCCGCCAGCACGCGCAGGATGTCCGCGGCCATGTTGACGAAGCCGTGCTCGTACCCGAGCACGTGCGCCGACGGCCACCACGCCTTCACGTACGGATGGTGCGCGCCTTCGGTCGCCATGATGCGCGTCCAGCCGCTGGTCGCGCGCGGCGCGGTCGCATCGGCGTACTGCAGCACGTTCATGTCCTCGAACGAGAAGCGCAGCGAGCCCTTCTCGCCGTTCACTTCGATCGAGTTGTCGTTCTGGTGACCGAACGCGACGCGCGACGCTTCGAAGCTCGCGACCGCGCCGTTCTTGAACGAAGCGAGGAACAGCACGGCGTCGTCGACGTCGCTCTTGCCGGTCTTCGTCGAGCCGGGGATCACGCGCTCGGTGACGAACGTGCGCGCGACGGCGCCGTGGACTTCGACGATCTCGTCGCCGAGCAGGAACCGCGCCATGTCGACGATGTGCGCGTTGAGGTCGCCGTGCGCGCCGGAGCCCGCGATCTTCTTCTGGAACCGCCACAGCAGCGGAGTGTCGGGCCCGCCCCATTCCTGCAGGTAATGCGCGCGCACGTGGTAGATGCGGCCGAGCTTGCCCGACGCGATCAGTCGCTGCGCGAGCGCGACGGCGGGACAGCGGCGGTAGTTGAACCAGACGAAGGTCTTGGCTTTCTTCGCGTGCTTCTTCGCGGCGTCGCGCATCGCGCGCGCTTGATCGAGCGTGCCGGCGAGCGGCTTCTCGCACGCGACGTGCTTGCCGGCTTCGAGCGCGGCGAGCGCGGGCTCGGCGTGCAGGTCGTTCGGCGTCACGATGTCGACGAGCCCGACGGCATCGTCGCGGACGACGGCGCGCCAGTCGGCGGCGAACCGCTGCCAGCCCCACCGCTTCGCGAACGCGGCGAGCTCGGAGACGTCACGCCCGACGACGACGTCGAGCGCGGCCTTCAGCGGAAGGTCGAAGAACTTGTTCACTTGGCCCCAGGCGTTGCTGTGGGCCCGCCCCATGAACTTCTGCCCGAGCAGTGCGATCGCGAGGTTCGTCATAGTGGCGCAGGACGATAGCGACCGAGCGTGCGCGGGTCTCGTGCCTCGTCATCCCTCGCGTCCTTCTGGTCCCTCGTCGTCCCTCGCGTCCCTCGTCGTCCCTCTGGTCCCTCTCGTCCCTCGTCGTCCCTCTGGTCCCTCGCGTCCCTTTCGTCCCTCGCGTCCCTTTCGT
>JAEUIB010000220.1 GCA_016795255.1 Planctomycetota bacterium | reverse complement strand
CGATCGCGGAGTTCGGTGTGGATCCACGCGGTCCGCCCGGTTGTGCCGAACGCATCCGACTGGCCGGGCACACGGACGCCGGTCGTCGATTCGTGCTCCTCGCCGTCGTCGCCGAAGCGATGCTCCGTCTCACCGCGCTTCAGTTCCTGCGCGTACAGCGGCTCGCCGCTGCGCACCGACACCGCTTCGAGGCCGGCCGGCTTCAAGTCCTCGAACACGAGGTACTCGAAGTGGTTCTTCGCTTCGATCGTCAGCACGACCTCGACGCGGTCGCCGCTGGTGACGCGATCGCCGTCCTTCATCGGCACGCGGTCGTAGACGACGCCCTTCAACAGCGTGGGGCGCGGCACGAGCTTCCAGTACGTGCGGCGCACGAAGATCTCGTTGCCGCGCGGTTGGACGCGCTCCTCGGTCGAGAAGAACGACGCCTGTGCGGAGAAGTACAGCGGACCGTCGCCGCTCGTGCGTTCGATGGTGATCTCGTTCGCTCCGGCGACGAGCACGCTCGCGTCCACCGGGAACACCGACGGCGCGGCGAGGATCTCCGCCGGCGCGACCGTGCGTTCCGCGACGACCGAGCCGTTCACGCGGACGCGATACCCGACGGTGCGGCCGAGTTCGCCGGACACGCGCAGGTAGTCGTTCATCGCCAGCACGCAGATCGCCGTGTCGCGCGTGTTGCTCCATTGATTGCCGCGGCGGTTCCGCAGCAGCCAATGGACGGCCGGCTCGACGAGCTCGTGCTTCGGGTCGACCGCGAGCAGTGCGCGGATCGCCCACGCGGTCGCCTCGACGCCGCCGTCCGACCAGCGCCACGCGATGCCGTCCTCGCCCCAATGGGCCGTCGGGATCGTCGCCGCGTTGACGCGCTCGTTGCCGCGCTTCACCAGCGACGACTCGGGCGCCTCGTCACGGATCACGCCGTTCTTCAAGTTGTCGACGAGCACGCGCGCCTCGTCGGTGTGGCCGAGCGCGAGCGCCGCCAACGCGAACAGGGACCGTGAGTACGCGTTCAGGTCGCGGTGCTTGCTCCACAGGTTCGCGTACGCGGCCTCGGCGAACTCCGCGCGACGCGCGCCGTCGACGCGAGCGCCGTACGTCGCCAGCGCGTGCAGCATCCACGCCTGCATGTCGGGACGACGCTCTTCCTCGACCAACGTGCGGTCGAGGTACTGAGCGGCGTTCGCCAGCAGGTTGAGGTCGACGTCGACACCGGCTTCGTGCGCGAGCGTCAGACCGAACACGACGTACGCGGTCATGAACCGATCCGAATCGCCGGTCTTCCACCAGCCGAAGCCTCCGTCGCCGTGCTGCATGTCCGCGAGGCGCGCGAGCGCGGCCGTCGTGACGTCGTCGAGTCGCGCCAGACCGGCGCTCTTCGAATGGGTCTTGTCGGCGTGCTCGCGTTCGACGCCGCCGAACACGCGGGACAGGACGTCCTCGGCGGACAGGCCCTGGTCGCGCAGCGTCTTCGCGGTGATCACCGCGGGCAGGAACCGCGACATCGTCTGCTCGGTGCAGCCGTACGGGTAATCGATCAGGTACGGCAGCGCGTCGAGCGTGGCGACGGCGAGACTCGGCGCGACCTGCACCGAGAAGCGCGTCGAGCCGTCGTTGCGCAGCGCCGGGAGATCGAGGATCGACGTCACGGAGTCGCCGCGCATCTTGCCGGACGTCGCGGCGAACACGTCGACGCCGTGCGCGAACACCGGGTACGTCTTCTCCATCGCGTCGGCGCAGCGATCGGCCTTCGCGGTGACCGAGAAGCGCGCGGTGCCGGGCTTCGTCGCGCGCACGCGCCAGTCGGCCCGGGCTTCACCGTGCGCGGGAACCGGGTACGCGTCGAAGCCGTCGGTCAGGAACGCGCCGTCCTTCCAGCGACCGAGTAGCTCCAGTCCCTCGAGGATCAGCGTCGGCGTGACCATCATCGGCGCGTCGGTGTCGTTGTTCAGCACGGCCGACAACGTGACCTCGTCGCCGACGACGAAGAAGCGCGGGGCTTGGAGGCGGACCATCAGCGGCTTGCGCGTCCGGACCGTGGTCGAGCCTTCGCCGCAGCGCGACGAGCCGTCGAAGCCGATCGCGCGCGCGGTCCAACGCGTCAGCGAGTCCGGCCACGACACCGCGACGTCGGCGATCCCGAGTTCGTTCGTCACCAGCGTCGGCAGCCACAGCGCGGTCTCGCGGAAATCGCTGCGCACCTTCACCGCGGGATCGTCGGCCGGCGCGCCACCCATCATCTTCGACTCCGAGCGCATGGCGAGTCCGAGGTCCCGCTCGGACGACGCTGCGGTCGCGGCGGCGGGCGCCGCGGCGCGGAGCTTCTCCGAGCTGTCGTAGAGCTCGATGCCACGGACCGACCACCCGCCCCCGACGCCGAACCTCGTGTCGTCGCCGTCCGCCGCGGGTGCGGACTGCGCCGCGAGCTCGTCGTAGACGCCGTTCTTCCCGTCGCGCAGCCGCGTGAACGTGCGCCAGAACGACGACGAACCGACGGCGAGCTGCATCCAGCGGCGGTCGCCGTAGAAGAACGGCCGCGGATCGCCCGCGTAGGCGCCCTGGATCGCGCTGACCGCCGCGTCGGTGACCGCGAGCGACAGCTCGGTGCGCACGGGTTCGCCGTTCGCGTCCTTGACGGTCACCTTCAGCTTCGTGTTCGTGCCCGGTTCGACGTCGGTCGCGTCCGCGGCCACGGCGACGTCGAGGAACTGCTGCTCGGGCGGAACGACGATCTCGACCTGCGACTGCTGCGCGACCGAGTTCGACCAGCCGAACACCGAGAGGAACGCGTTCGGCACGTGCTCGGGGCCGACGTTCAGCGTCGCGAGCTTGGCGCGGCCTTCGACGTGGATCACGCGATGCTCGAGCATGCGATCGGCGACGGCGACGAACAGGACCCAGCGGCCGCTGTTGCGCGTCGTGATCATGAACGGCGCCTGCGTGCCACTCTTGAACGTATCGGTGTCGACGATCAGCTCGAGCTCCTGGCCGCGATAGCCGAGCTCCTTCGAGTTCGCGTCGACGACGAACGTCGATGCTTCGCCGACGACCTGCATGCCGCGATCGTCGCGACTGGTCCAGACGATGCGGTAGTAGCCCTCGCGCGGCGCGACGAAGCGGATCGAGCCTTCGCCGTTCGCGTCGGTCGCGGCCGCGATCGACGTGATCGGCTCGTCGTCGTAGGTCCCGCCGGTCAGCGTGTACGAGGAGTCGCGCATCGTCGGCGCCGTCGCACCGTCGGGGCGCGTCCAGATCTCGCGATACGTGCGCCGCGTGACGGTGACCTGACCTTCTGCCGCGACCGGCGAACCGTTGGCGTCCAGCGCGCGCAGTGTGGCGTCGACCGAATCGCCGGGCTTGGTCAGGCGGTGGGGCAGGTGGACCTCGACCGCGTACGCGCGCTGCGTCACGCGGACCGAGCCGCTGCCGGTCACTTCGCGGCGTGACGCGTCGACGACGCGCGCCTCGATCTCGTACTCGAACTCGCCGTCGACGCCCTCGGGGGTCTGGAACGTCACGTGGGCGATGCCGTCGGCGTCGGTCTTCGTCGTCGTGCGCTGGACGATCTGCTCGCCGCCGTAGCGCCACCACGAGGCGTGGTCGTTCGTCTCGTACAGCCACTCGTACTTGCAGCGCCGCGGGAACACGTGGAAGTACGGCCGCTGCTTGACCAGGACTTCGACCGTCGCGTCGCGGACCGCGCCGCCGAAGTAGTAGTTCGCGACGACGTCGGCCGTCAGCACGTCGCCGACGCGGAACAGCAGCGTCTTGCCGTCCTTCGACGCCGGCTTCACCGCGACCTCGAACTCGGGCAGCTTGTATTCCTCGAGGCGGAACAACGTCGAGCCGCCGATGTGCGAGCCGTCGTCGGCTTCGAACGTCACGGCGTACTCGCCGAGCGTCATCGTCGCGGTCGTCTCGAGCGTCGCGAACGCCGAGCCGAAGTCGTTGAGTTCGACCTTGTCGGCCTTGATCTCGGTCCCCATCGGATCGCGGATCACGTAGCGCAGCTTCGTGCGACCGGGGTTGCCGTAGACGGCGCCGTCGTACGCCCGCACCGTGAACTTCCACTGGACGAGATGCCCGGGGCGGTACGCCGGCCGATCGGTCGTCGCGAACACGCGGTACTGCGGTTTGCCCGACGACGGCCACGACACGTTCGACAGCGCGAACGACTGCATCGAGCCGCTGCGCGCCAGCACGATGAAGTCGCCGTAGTTGTGCCCCGGCGGCAACGCGAACTCGAACGTGCCGTCGGACGTCGTCGTGCCCTCGAACCGCGTCGCGCGCCACGTGCTG
>JAEUIB010000201.1 GCA_016795255.1 Planctomycetota bacterium | reverse complement strand
ACCATCCGGCCTCGCTGGCGGGATCCACCGCTTCCAGGTCGAGGTGACGACCGCGGACGATCGTCCACTCACGGGCGGCGATGCGTTCCTGCTGACCGATTTCCACCCGCCGGCCCCGTGGCAGCGCTGGACGCAGCGCGACGCCGATGTCGTCCAACGCCTCGGCACGACGGTCGGCGGCGTGGTGTTCGCGTCGTTCGAAGACGAACCCGCGGACGACGACGTCGTGGTCCGGATCGACGGTGATCCGGTCGAACTCAGTGCGGGGGTCGGCGGGCGTCCGCGCGTCGACGTGCTCGTGCCGCGCTTGTCCCCGGCGGTCAGCGTGTCGATCGAGGCGAGCGCCGGCGACGTCGGGTCGCTGGTGCGACTCGGGTGCGGGGATCTCGTGCTGCAGCCCGGGAGCTCCGGCGCGAACCGCTTCGTCGTCCGCGTGCCGGCGCGAGTGTTCCGGCACGCGTCGTTCGGGCCGGCGCGCGATCGCCGCGACCTCGCGCCGTTGCGGACGCGCGCGACGTCGCCGCAGGACCTCGAGCCGGCGCCGCGCTTCGACGGGGACGACGTGCTGTTCGCCGCGGCGGCGCAGGTGCTCGCGACCGCTGGTTCGGATCTCGAGCGCGTCGAGGCGATCACCGAGTGGCTCGCGCACGGGACCTTCCGCTACGACTTCGACGCGACCGTTCCCGGACTCGCGGGCGTCGCGGTGCTGGCGCGCGAGCGGCGCGGCAAGTGCCTGCAGTTCGCGACGGCGGCGCTGGTGTTGCTGCGGCGCGCGGGGTTGCCGGCGCGTCTCGCCGTCGGGCATCTGGTCCACGACTACGACGAGGAGCGCGGCGTCTACGACGTGTGGTCGCGCGACGCCCACGCGTTCGTCGAAGTGCATTTCGAGCGCGCGGGCTGGGTGCCGTTCGACGCGACGCCGCCAGCGCCGCGGGACGAGGCGGGACAAGGCCCCGATCCCGGCCCGCTCGCGGACGAACGCGAAGATCCGGCGGCGGCGACGCCGGCGCGCGGACCGCTGCAGTGGGTGATCGATCACGTGCTGGTGCCGATCGGGCTGCCGTTCGCGGTCCTGTTCGCGCTGGTCGGCGCCGTGATCGTCGGGATCGTGTTCGCGCGGCGGCTGCTCGTCGGTCGGCGTGTGCGATCGCAGGGGGGCGCGCAGGACCTCGTGCGATCGGTGGATCAACTGCTGCTGCAGCGGTGGCTCGCGTCGTTCAGCGCGATGGGAGCGTCGATCCGCCGGTCGCAGACGCTGCAAGAGTTCGCCGCGAGCGTCGCGTCGGTGTTCGGCGCCCGAGTCGCACCGTTGCTGCGCTTCGTGCCTTGGTTCGAGCGTTCGCGGTTCGGGGGCCGCGCTCTCGATCGGGCGGAGCGACAGGAAGTGGCGTCCGCGTGCGACTCGTTCCTGCCCAAGTGATCGGGCGAGCCTCGTCCGACCCTTCGTTCGGCGGCGCCGGATCGCCGGGATCGCGGCCCGGCGCAGGCTCGATCGACTGACCGGATGTCGGGTGGTCCGGGCGCCGCGCGCGGTTGATTCCCCGGGGGTAATCGGAACGCTCCCCCGCGGCCCCCGCCAGGTCCTTCCGGGGAGCCGAGTTGCCACTTGCCTGCGTCCGCGGTTGGGACTACGGTTCTTCCGTTCCTCCAGCCTGCGACCTGCCCCCGGAACGCTAGGTGGTCCCATCATGTTGAGCCCCCTGATCCTTGCCGCCGTTCTGGCGCAAACGCCGAACTTCGACCAGCTGTCGATGATTCGCGAGTTCCCCGGTAAACCCGGCAAGAACACGTTCTTGCAAGCGCACGACTTCAATCCGGCGAACACCGCCGAATGCATCGGCGCGATCAAGGCGAGCGACGTCAAGTTCCAAGCCTTCGGCGGCAAGAAGCCGGTCCGCTTCATCTTCACGGCCGACCGCGATGGCGACGGCAGCGACGAGACCGTCGTCGTGCGCGAAGATCTGAAGACGCACCAGTTGCAGCTCGGGGTCTTCTCGACGCCGCTGAAGCTCGGCAAGAAGGCCAAGCTGATCGCGAGCTCGAAGAAGAACGACCTCGGGCTCTACGTCGGCGCGCCGAAGATCGTCGCGATGGGGCGCATCAACGTCGACGACGACGCGGTGGACGAGATCGCGATCGTGCTGGAGGCGCTGAACGGATCGCGGTCGTTGATCGTGCGCGAACTACCTTCGAAGAAGAACGCGTCGATGGGGTTCCCGATCCGCAGTGACCTGACGTTCGGTCAGGTGGGGACGGAGGAATACCTGTTCCCGACCGGCCAGGACGTCGACGAGGACCCCGAGGAAGAGCTCGTCTGCCTGCGACGCGCGACCGGTCAACCGGATCAGCTCGTCGCCTTCGATGCACCGGTCAGCCTGTTCGCCGAAGTCGGATCGCCGGTCTGCTCGGACACGAACGTCAACGCGGTGGACGGCGCCGAGAACGTCGGCTTCGGCTTCCTGTCGCGTTCCGGGTTGCTCCACCTCGGGCTCATCGACAAGTCGTTCCTCGCCTTCTATCGCAAGAACGCGCAGGGGAACGTCCGCGTCGACTGCTACGACCTGCCGACCGGTGTCGGTGTCGATCTGGGTCCCATCGTCTGCAGCGACCAGTCGCTCGACCCCGGGGCGCAAGACATCCCCGAGCCGATCGCACTGACCACGGTGAAGCGTGTCAGCGTGACGCCGCCGGATCAGGTGCTCTCGGGCTCGTGGGACGTCGAGTTCACGGTGATCCCGTCGGGCTCGAACACGCCGGTGACGCTCGGGCCGTTCCCGGCGGGCATCCAGGTCGCGGCCGAGATCAACCCGCCGAACCAGAAGCTCACGTTCTCGATGGTTCAATTCAACGCGACGGCCGGCGCCGACGTGATCATCCCGCTCGACTGCACGCTCTCGTCGTTGCTGACCGGTGCGACCGGAACGTGGCAGACGACGTCTCCGGTCACGAAGTACGACCTCCCGGCGTACGCCACGATCGGCGCCACGCCCGTTCCGAGCTTCCAAGTCGAGATCACGCACGCGTCCGGCATCCTCACGCACACGCCGACGCAGATGGTGCTCGCACGCACGATCCTGCCCGGCGCCGGCGCGCAAATGGGCCGCGTCGTCGATCCGACGAAGACCCCGGTGGTCGAAGTCGCGACGGTGCGCGGCTACCGCTACGTGAAGTCGAAATAACGACGACCCATCGAACGCAGGTGCGACGGGCGGCTCCGCTTGCGGAGCCGCCCGTCCGCTTTTTCGACACTTCCGCAAACCCATGCTTGCCGGGGTGTTCCGACCCGGGGATACTCCGACGTCCCACGGCCCTTCCTGGACCCGCCGCCCGTGAAGCCGTCTCTCCCCCTCGCGTTCGCGTTCGCACTCGCCCTCGCTGCACCCTCGCAGTCCGCCACGATCACCGTCGACGGTGGTCCGTCCACGGTGGCGATGGTCGGTAGCTCGATCGACTTCGCGATCTCGGGCCCCGCCGGGGCGCACGTGATCGTGTTGCTCGACGTCGCTCCCGGGTCGATCAGCGTCAGTGGCGTCAACATCCCGCTCGCAGGCACCAGCGCGCTGCTGGCGTTCGATCTCGGCACGCTCGGGCCGTCGGGGCAGCTCACGTTCCCGGCTGCCGTCCCGCTGGATCCGACGATCGCGGGCGCGCAGGTCTGGCTGGCGGTCGTGACGCAGTCCGGACCGCTCATCGAGGCCTCGTCGGCGGTCAAGGTCTCGGTGGTCGATCGCATCGCGCAGCTCGCCGGCAATCCGCTGGCGCAGGCTCCGCACTTCGAGTTCGTCGACGTGTTCAACGAGACCGCGCCGATCTCGTTCGCGCTCGACACGACGCGCTTCCCGTTCCTGCTCGGACAGACGGCCGACTTGTACGTCGTCGCGACGAAGACGAAGGCGCAGTGGCTGTCGAGCCCGGCCCTCATCGACGTCAGCTCGTCGGGCTTCGAGACGATCACGTTCGGGCCGACGGTTCAGTCGAACGTGCGGACGCTCGATCCGGGTTCGCTGTCCGGCACGATCGGTACCGAGTTCGGCATCGGCTACGACGTCGTCGTCGACGTCAACCGGAACGGCGTGCTCGATGGACTCGACCTGATCGACGGCTACGGCGAGCGCGCGGGAGCGGTCGTCGTCCGCGACTTCTCGTTGCCGGGACCGCTGACGGTCACCGAGGTCCTCTACAGCGGCGGCACGTTCCTCGGCCAGGACACGTACTACCCGACGAACATCGCCAGCATGGGCAAGCTGCCCGTCGTCGTCGTCAGCCACGGCAACGGGCACAACTATCAGTGGTACGACCACATCGGCAATCAGCTCGCGTCGTGGGGTTACGTGGTGATGAGCCACCAGAACAACACGTCGCCCGGCATCGAGACCGCGTCGACGACGACGCTGACGAACACCGAGTTCCTGTTCGCGAACCAAGCGACGATCGCCGGCGGCGTGCTCGCCGGGCACCTCGACGAGACCCGCATCGCGTGGATCGGTCACAGCCGCGGCGGTGAGGGCGTGGTGCGCGCGTACGACCGCGTGTTCGACGGTCAGTTCGTGCCGGTCAACTTCACGCTGTCGTCGATCAAGCTGGTGTCGAGCATCGCGCCGACGAACTTCCTGGGCGCCGCGTCGACCGATCCGCACTTCGTGAATTACCACCTGTGGGTCGGCAACGCCGACAACGACGTCAGCGGGTGCGCGCTCGACGATCAGCTCCAGTGGTATCAGATCCTGAATCGCGCTCGCCGCACGCGCATGTCGATCGCGCTGTACGGCGCCGGACACGCCGACTTCCACGACGGCGGAACGAGCTCGGTCGCGGCCGGCCCGTGTCTGATCGGGCGCAGCGTCACGCACCAGATCATGCGCGGCTACATCGTGCCGCTGTTCAAGGCGTTCATGGAAGACGAGGACGTGGCGCGCGAGTTCCTGTGGCGCCAGTACGAGTCGTTCCACCCGGTCGGCGCACCGGTCTCGAACGCGTGCGTCACGGCGAACCTCCAGTACCGCGCGGTGGACGGCGATCAGTTCGTCGTCGACGACTTCCAGGGGAACACGTCGCTGACGACGTCGAGCTCGGGCGCGCCGGTCGTCCTGAACGTGTCGGACTCGACCGAGGGCGCACTGAACGACAACACGACGTCGTTCACGAACCTCGCGTCCGACCCGATGAACGGGATGACGCAGTCCGGCGCCGGCGGCGGGACGTCCGGTCTCGTGCTGTCGTTCGACGGCGCCGCGAACTACAGCGCGCGCTTCGACGTGCCGGTGGCGGGACGCGACACGACCGAGTTCACGTACCTGTCGTTCCGCGCCGCGCAGTCGACACGGAATCCGCTGACGACCGCGGTGCTCGGCGATCTCGTGTTCGACGTCACGCTGCGCGACACGTCCGGTCAGACCGGCACGATCCGCATCGACGCGTACGGCGGCGGCATCGAAGAGCCGTACCAGCGCCTGAACTGCGGGACCGGCACCGGTTGGAACAACGAGTTCGAGACGATCCGCATTCGACTGACCGACTTCGTCACTGCCGGCCCCCAAGTCGATCTGCGCGCGATCGAATCCATCACGTTCGACTTCGGGCCCGCGCACGGCAGTGTGCAAGGTCGCATCGGGTTGGACGACATCGAGTTCACGCAATGAATCGGAGCGCGCAGACGATGCCTCGCAGCAGTCGAATCGTGATGTTCTCCGTCCTCGCGACGCTGGCCGTCGGCGCCGGCGTGTTCGCCGTCATGGAGGGGGACGGGGATCCTCGTCCCGCGGTGCCGGCCGTCCCGCACGCGAGTCCCGTCGAGCTCGTGCTCGCGCAGCCGTTCGTGCTGGATCGCGCCGCGACGCATTGGTTCCGCGCGGAACAGCCGAGCTACGACGCCGGCTACCTGCTCGTGCTGAGAGTCGATCCGGCGCTGGTCGTCGCGCGCCAGGTCGCGATGCCGGTGCTGTACGTCGGCGCCGAGACCGCGGAACCGATCAACGGCGG
>JAEUIB010000178.1 GCA_016795255.1 Planctomycetota bacterium | reverse complement strand
GCGGCGACGATGATCCGCGTCGCGAACAAGGCGCACGAAGCGGGCGTGAAGCTGTCGACGATGATCCTGCTCGGCGCCGGCGGTCGCGCACTGTCGCGCGAGCACGCGAAGGAGTCGGCACGCGTCGTCAACGCGATCGCGCCGCGCTTCGTCAGCACGCTCGTGATGACGCCGGTCGAAGGTACGCCGCTGCACACCGAGTGGATGGCGGGCAACGTCGATGAACTGACGCCCCTCGAACTCGCGCAGGAGCTGCGGTGGTTCCTCGAGGATCTCGACCTCGACGGCTCGATCTTCCGGTCGAACCACGCCAGCAACTACCTCGCGATCGGCGGCACGCTGCCAAAGGACAAGGCTGCGATGCTCGCCGCACTCGACGCGGTGTTGAAAGACCCGCGCGTCGCGCGCTTCCGCGCGGATTGGCAGCGCGGGTTGTAGCCGTCCGTCGACTCAAGGTTCTCACGCCTTCGTCGCGACGATCTCGAGCACGAGCGGCGTCAGCATCGCGGTCGCCGGTTGCTTCTCGGCGGCCGCGAGCGCCTCGCGCGCCGATCGCGCGAAATGCGCGTCGATGCGGCCGAGCTCCAGCAAGCGATCGAGGTTCGCGTGGATGAACGACCGCGGCCATTCCCACAGCGGTTCGCCGGGGCGCACGCAGTGGATCCGCGGGATCAGCGTCCGCAGCGTGAAACCCGCATCGGTCAACAGCTCGGGCAACGCGCGCGCGACGTTCGGTTCGCCGCCGTTGTTGCGCCAACTCGACATCACGTGCTGGACGAATTGCTCGAGCACGTCGCTCTGGTGCAGCAGGCGCCACGTCGCGTAGTCCGCGTACTCGTGGAAGATCGCGACGCCGCCGGACCGCAGCGACGCGGCGATCTTCTGCACCAGCAGCCTCGGAGAATCGACGAAGCACGCGACCCATCGGCACCATGCCGCGTCGAAGCGGCCGGGCGGGAACGGATCGCGCATCAGATCGACCTCGTGGATCGACACCTGGCCGAGCCCACGCGCCTCCATCGATGCGCGCGCCGCCGCCGCGTAGCGCGTCGAGCGTTCGAGCGCGACGACGGCGCCGGTCGGTCCGACGAGTTCGGCAAGGTCTTGCGTCGCGTAGCCCGGCCCGGCGCCGACGTCGAGCACGCGCGAACCCGCCGTGATCCCCGCCGCGCGCCAGCACGACAGCACGACGTCGCGCCACACGCGGTGCTGCAGCCCGAGTCGCGCGAGTTCGTCGTCGTTCGTCCCGAGCACGTAATCGCGTTCGATCGCGTCTTCGCTGTCGCTCATCGCAGGACCTCCGTCGGCGCGCCGCGTGGCGCGGTCTCCCACGCCAGCAGCGCGCGCTTGCGTTCCTTGCCCCAGCGGTACTCGCCGAGCACGCCGGTTTCGCGGATCACGCGATGGCACGGGATCAGCACCGCGATCGAGTTCTTCGCGACCGCGCTGCCGACCGCCCGCGCCGCCGACGCGTGACCGAGAGCACCGGCGAGCGCACCGTAGCTGACGAGCGTGCCGGGCTCGATCCGCAGCAAGGCGCGCCACACGCGGACTTGGAAGTCCGAGCCGCGCACGTACGCGCGCAAGGGACTCGCCGTGCGAGCTCTGGCATCGTGGACGAACACCGGCGCGACGAGCTTCGCGATCGCGGCGTCGTCCCATGCGATGCGAGCTCGCGGCCAATCGGTGCGGAGGGCGTGCTCCGCCGCGGCGCGCGTCGGCGCGTCGGCGAACGCGAGATGGCCGATGCCGCGCGGCGTCGAGCCGACGACGCACGCGCCGAACGGCGTGTCGGCGATGCCCGCGGTGATCGTCAGGCCTTCGCCCTGCGCTTTGATCTCGCCCGGCGTCGCCGCTTCGAGGCTCACGCACAGGTCATGCAGGCGCGACGGCCCCGACAACCCGGCGTCGAGTGCGGCATGCAGCACGCTCTCGCCGTCGCGCAGCCGCGCCTTCGCGTGCTCGACCGTCAGGCATTGCAGGAAGTCCTTCGGCGTGACGCCGGCCCACTCCGCGAACAGGCGATGGACGTGGAACCGGCTCAGTCCGACGTGCGCGGCGATCGTGTCGAGATCCGGCTGTTCACCGCGGTGTTCGTCGAGGAAGCGGATGACGGCCGCGATGCGTTCGTACGCGTTCATGCGCGCATCCTGGCAGAAACGGCGATCGGTGGCCCACCCGGTTCTTGCGGTGCTTCGCGAGTTGCCGCCGTCAGGGCGTCGACGTCGCGATCGCGACGGCCTGGGCCACGTCGTCGCACAGCGGCACCGCGGTCAATTGGCCGGTCGCGAACGCTTTCGCGATCAGACGGCGCGGCTGCTCGAGCACGCCGGCCATGATCACGCGCGCGCCGAGCTTCTGGACGTTGACGACGGCCGACTCGAGCGCGACGAGGCCGGTGACGTCCATCGCCGGAACGCCCGAGAGCTCGAGGATCACGGTCTTCGCGCCCGACGGCACGCGCGCCATCGCGCGCGTCGCTTTCTCGGCGGCGCCGAAGAACAGCGGACCCGCGATGTCGTAGACGACGACGCCGGGCGGCAGCGCGCCGTACTCGTGACCGCCGCGCTCGTCGAGGATGCGCGTGCTCGTGATCTCGACCATGCGTCGCATGAACATCAGCGCCGCGAGCACGATGCCGACGCCGACCGCGATGACCATGTCGAACACGACGGTCAGCCCGAAGCAGACGAGCAACACGAACGTGTCCGAGCGCGGCGCGACGCGCACGATGCGGATGAAGTGACGCATGTCCGACATGTGCCACGCCGCCATCAACAGCAGCGCCGCGAGCGCCGCCATCGGCACGTACGACAACCATGGCCCGATCGACACCATCGCCGCGAGCACGAAGCCCGCGTGGACGATCCCGGCGATCGGCGAGCGCGCGCCGGCTCGCACGTTCATCGCGGTGCGCGCGATCGCGCCGGTCGCGGCGATGCCGCCGAAGAACGGCGCGACGAGGTTGCCGATGCCTTGGCCGAGCAGCTCGGAATCCGGATCGGACCGCGTGCCCGCCATGCTGTCGGACACGACGGCGCACAGCAGCGACTCGATCGCGCCGAGCATCGCGATGGCGAACGCCGCCATCATCAGCTCTTCGATCATCTGGAAGTCGAGACCGAGCGGCCGACCGTCCGGCCCCGGCGCATCCCACGGCCACAGGAACTGCGGCAGCGACGTCGGCACGCCGGCGTGCGTGACGCCGTCGGCTCCGACGAACGAGAAGCGCGTACCGATCGTCGCCGCGGAGAACCCGTCCCACACGTGCGGCAACAGCACGCCGAGCAGCGCCGCGAGCGGCACCGCGACCAACGGCGCGGGAATGCGCTTCGTGATCTTGGGCCACACGATCAGCGTCAGCAGCGCGATCGCGCCGAGCGCGAGGTCCGGCGCATGCACCGTCGGGAACGCGTGCGCGAGATCGGCGACGCGCTCCCAATAGTGCTCCGGATTGCCGGTCATCTTCAGGCCGAAGAAGTCCTTCACCTGCAGCGTCGCGATGACGACCGCGATGCCGCTCGTGAAGCCCGTCGTCACCGGGTGCGGAACGAACTCGATGAGCTTGCCGAGCTTCGCCAAGCCCATGACGATCAGGATCACGCCGGCCATCGCGGTCGCGAGCAGCAGGCCCGCCAGTCCGAACTTCGTCGTGATCGGCACGAGCAGCGCGACGAACGCGGCCGTCGGCCCGCTGACGTTCAGCCGCGAGCCGCCGAACGCCGCGCACAGTGTCCCTGCGACGATCGACGTGTAGAGGCCGTATTGCGGCGGGACTCCGCTCGCGATCGCGAGCGCCATCGCGAGCGGCAGCGCGATGATGCCGACGACGCAGCCGGCGAGGACGTCGGCGCGAAGGTCGCCGAACGAGTATCCCGACCGCAGCCGTTCTCGAAGCGCGCGCGCGAGCATGGCGATCCCGGACTTGCGCCAAAGCGCGGGATCATAGGGCTCTGCCGCGGATCGAGTTCGTTCGTCACCCGCGTCGTGCCGTCGCGGCCTCGATCACGGCCGGATCACGTCGGCGACCGGTCGCGTCAGTCCGGTGTTCGGGTCGAACACCTGCACGACGAGCTCGATCCCGATCAGCGCGGCATCGGCCGGGATCGGCACGCTAGCCGCCGCGACGCCCGATGCGATCGCGTCGACGTACACGAGACGCGTCGGATCGACGAACATCGTGCCGTTGGCGTCGTCGATCGGCGCGCCGATGCCGGAGGAGACGAGCATCAGTTGCGACGTGCCCGGCGTCCACGCGAGATGCGCGGTGCCTCCGAGTTGGATCGAGCCCGACAGAGCGAGGTCGTTC
>JAEUIB010000110.1 GCA_016795255.1 Planctomycetota bacterium | reverse complement strand
CGTTCGGCGAGTGCGATCCCGAGCTCGGTCGCGAGGATGCCGGAGCCACCGTACGTCGGGTAGCAGGCGATGCCGATCTTCAACGGTTGTTGCGGTCGTTGCGGTCGCTCGGGTCGTGTCATCGCAGCAACGCCTGGGGATCGTCGACGGGCAGCGGGCCGGGAAGGACGAACGGTTCGCCGAACGGTGAGCCGATCATCGAGCCCCACGCGCGGGCGCGCGCATGCATGCCGTCGAGGAACGCGGGATCGGAAATGCGCGTGAGGACCGCGGTGTCCGAGCGGCGGACGAACTGCGAGTCGTAGCAGGCGAGCGCAGCCTTCTTGCGGTCGAAGTCTGCGGCGGTGACGGTCACGACGAAGTTCGGGTGAGGAACTTCGTGGCACGGGAAGAACCACAGCGCGCGCGGTCGGTGAGGCGGTGAGCCAGGCGCCACGTTGCGAATGCCCGCGAGGTACCACGCCGACTTCGCGATCGCTCCGGCGGCCGCGTGATCGGGGTGATCGTCGGACGGCAATTGAGCGAGCACGAGTCGCGGAGTCCATTCGCGCAGCACGCCGATGACGGCGGCTCGTGACCGGTCGTCGTCGCGGAGCGCGCCGTCTCCGAGGTCGAGGATGCGAATTTGCGAGGCGCCGAGGACGTCGGCAGCAGCGCGCGCTTCGGTGGCTCGAAGTTCCGGGGAGCCGCGCGAGGCGGACTCTCCGCGTGTGAGGTGCAGGAGTCCGATGCGCGAGCCGCGGCGCTGGAAATGCGCGAGCGTGCCGCCGGCGAACAGCTCGATGTCGTCGGGATGAGCGCCGATGGCGAGGACGTCAATCATCGGAAGCTCCCGAGGGCACGAGATCGATGAACACGTGTCGCGGGTCGAGCGGGTCGATGCGATCCGCGATGCGAGCGAACAGGTCGTCGCCGTATCGGATGGCGAATGGCAGCGCGTTCACGATGCGTTCCTGCAGTTGCCCGCCGGGGAGCAGGTGTGCGGCGAGGAGTGCGGCGCGCTTGCGAGCGAGAGCGGACTCTTGGTCGGCTTCACGGGCGGCGAGCTCCGCGAGTTTCGTGACCGATGTCGGGAATACGCGTCGGAGATCGTCGAGTTTGCGCTGCACGTTGGTGGCGGTCGGAAGCGCGCGCGCGAAGTTCTCGAATGCGTCGAGGAGCCGTGACGAGGCGGATTCGATCGCAGGCGCGGCGGGTGTCGGTTCGGTCGACGGCAGCGGCTCCAGCGCGCGCAGCGGGTCGGACCCCAGAGCCTCGAACGCTCGTCGCACCTTCGGTTCGAGCAAGGACGCGGACAGACGCGGAACGAAGATCGGCTGAGGCACGTCGTCGGCTTCGAATGCGGGTTGCAATTGGAGCCAGTAGGCGAGCTCTCCGGGTCCGCCGACGAACGCCGGTGCCGGCAACAACGACGACTGCATCAGCGGGCGAAGTGCGGCGTCCGGCGTGATCGCCGAAGGATCCACGTCGGCGATCGCGTCGATCGCTTCGAGCGACTGCGCGTGCGGGTCGAAGCGTCGCCGGCGCTCTTGCTCGACGACGAACACGCACGAGCTGATGTCGTCGCGCAGCGGCGCAGCTCGGCCGCGGGTCCGCAACGCGTCGGCGCCGGCGCGGAGAGCGGAGGTCATTCGTCCGGGATCCTCGAGATGACGGCGGAGGAACGGGCGCGTTCGATCCGCGAACGAGCGGGGCTCGAAGAGAACCAATCCCGTGCGAGGAAAGAGCCGCGTGACGATCCGCGCGAAGAGGTCGACGAAGCGATCGCCGGGGCGAGTGGACAGAGCGTTGCGAAGGTCCGGAGACGCGTCCGTCGAACGCGCGGCGGTCAGGAACTCGTCGATTCGATCTCGCGCTTCTGCCGGCAGCGGGAGTCGCGAGACCGATGTGTGCGCGGATCCGAGAGGAAGCCGAAATCGTCGGAGTGATCCGTCGTCGAGGACCGTCGAACACGATTCCATCTCGGCGAGATCGTGGTCGTCGGACGCGATCCAGAACACTGGGATGAACCGGCGTCCGAAGCGCGCGCTCCACGCGCGCGCCAGAGCGATCGTCGTCGCGATCTTGTGGATGGTGTAGAGAGGTCCGGTGAGGAAGCCGGGTTGCTGACCGCTGACGACGCACATCGTCCGCGCGTCTTCGAGAGCCGCGCATGACTCGAGCGCCGAATCATCGGCCTCCCAGCGGACGTGATCGGAGCGCAGTCGACGAGCGAGTTCGCCGCGCTCGTACGTCCGACGCTCGAACCTGTCGAGGGCCCGTTCGACGGCGGATCCGTCGAGCCACGATCCGCCGAGTCGCGCGGCGATCCCCCGGGCGCCCAGCCCCGGCGGGGGGGCGGGCGCGCGGGGGGGGGGGGGGGCGGCCGGCCCGGGGGTGAAAGAGGATATACGCGCCCGAGCC
>JAEUIB010000107.1 GCA_016795255.1 Planctomycetota bacterium | reverse complement strand
CGCCGATCGCAAGTCCCTGTGCCAAACCGCCCTAGCCCGCGTGCGCCAGCCGCCGGCAATCGCACGCGGGTACCCGCGTGCGATTGCCGGCGGCTGGCGCACGCGGGCTAGGGCGGTTTGGCACAGGGACTTGCGATCGGCGGCTGCTCGGCGGCTCTTACCTAGTGGACGTCGGCCGCGATCTGCGTCGTCTTCCAGCGACCTCGCTTGAACCAGATCACCGCGAGCACCGCGAGCAGCGACTCGGCGATCGGGATCGACCAGAACACACCGGTCTCGTTCAGCGACGTCTTCGACGCGAGCACCCACGCGAGCGGCACCTGGACCATCCAGAAGCAGACGAACGACAGCCGCGTCGGCGTCATCGTGTCGCCGGCGCCGTTGAACGCCTGGATGGTCACCATGCCCCACGCGTAGAACAGGTACCCGCTCGCGAGGATGCGCAGCGCGGCGACCGCCGAGGCCGCCGTGTCCACGCTGTCCGTGAACACCGCGACGATCGGCGGCGCGAACACCGTGAACGCGATCGTCACGATCAGCATGAACGCCGTCGTGTAGAGGCCGGTCAACCAGACCGCTCGCTCCGCGCGCTCGGGCTGCTTCGCGCCGAGGTTCTGACCGACCAGCGTCGCCGCCGCGTTCGACAACCCCCACGCCGGCAGCAGCGCGAACATCACGATCCGGATCGCGATCGTGTACCCCGCGACGACGGTCTCACCGAACGGCGCGACGATGCGCATCAACGCGACCCAGCTCGCGGTCGCGATGAGGAACTGCGTCACGCCGCCGATCGACAGGCGCAGCAGCTCGACCATGATCTTCGGCACGAACGCGAACGCTTCGCCGTGGAGCCGGATGCGACCGACGCCGCGCCGCAACATCCAGAACTGGAACAACACGCCGGTGCCGCGGCCGATCAGCGTCGCGACCGCGGCGCCGGTCACACCCATCTCGGGGAACGGACCGAGCCCGAAGATCAGGCACGGGTCGAGCAGGATGTTGATGCCGTTCGAGATCCACAGCGTCCGCATCGCGAGCACCGCATCGCCGGCACCGCGCAGGATCGCGTTGTTCAGGAACAGCAGCAGGATCACGACGTTGGTCGACAACAGCACGCGCGTGTAGCCGACTCCGGTCGCGACGACCGTCTCGGACGCGCCCATGAAGCGCAGCAGTTCCTCGGCCCAGATGAACGCCGGGATGCCGAACACGACGCCGATCAGCACGCCGAGCCCGATCGCCTGCGTCGCCGCTCGCACGGCGCCGTCGACGTTCTTCTCGCCGATGCGTCGCGCGACGAGCGCCGTCGCCGACATGCTGACGCCGATGCCGATCGCGTAAACGATCGTCAGCATCGCTTCGGTCAGTCCGACGGTCGCCACGGCGTCGTCGCCGATCTTCCCGACGAAGAACACGTCCACGACCGCGAACGCCGACTCGAGAGCCATCTCGAGCACCATCGGGATCGCGAGCAACAGGATCGAGCGCCGGAGGCTGCCGGTCGTGTAGTCGTGGACGTGCCCCTTGAGCACGTCCTTGATCTCGCGCCAAGCCGAAGGCGGCGCGTTCACGGGGGATGCCGACGCCGCGGCGTCGGTCGATTCGTTCGACGATTGCATGACGGGGATTCTCTGCGTTGGTGCGCACTGCGAACGACGCGAGTTCCGGCGCGCGGGCGCCGTTGCGGGTCACAGGCGTGGAGTTGTCGGAAGGAGCGAAGAGCGCACGCAGCCTCGGTCAGCACCGGGCCGCGGAGTGGGACGGGTCAGCTCGCGCGCGGCGGCGCGACCCCGGTATCGGTGAACGTCCACATGGGCGACTCTCGCGAAGGAAACAGGGGCGACCGGCGACGCGTTTCTGGTGAGACGCTCGGGTCGCGAACGGGCCGGAAGATAACCCGCGATCGAGATCGTGCCAGCCTTATTTCTTGCTGCCCTCGTCGCGCCACCACGCTTCCCATTGGTCGACGACCTTCGCGCGCTCGACGTCGGGCAGGTCCCACGCGTAGCCGAAGTCCTGACCGGTCACCGACTTCGTGCGCCGATGCGCGTCGAGCCGGGTGTTGAGGTCGCCGCTGCGCAACCCCGCGAACAACACCGCGATCCCGCTCGAATCGCCGAGCGCGAACAGAGCTTCCGCCGCCGCGTGCTTCACGTAGAAGCTCGCGTCCGACAGCAGTGGTTTCAGCGCCGCGACGGCCTGCGTCGCTTGGAACTCGCGCAAGCCGTCGGCCGCCGCGATGCGGACTTCCGACGCCTCGTCCTTCAGCGCGCCGATCAGTTGCGGAACGGCGCTCGCGAACTTCTTCGAGCGCACGACGTGGACCGCCGCGAGCCGCACCGACGCGCGTTCGTGCGCGAGCGCCGCTCCGATCGCTTCGAGGGCTCCGGCCTCGGGCTTGCCCGCGATGTCGTCGGCGAGCTTCTCCTCGGCCGTCACCCAACGCCCGTTGCTGACGACGTGCCCGAGCCCCTCGTGCGCAAGGCGATGGTGCGGATCGATCTGCACGACCTCTTCCAGCAGTTGGCGCGCTTCGGCCTCGAGCTCGTGCTTCATGCAGAACTTCGCCAGCCGGAACCGCGTCTCGGCGTCGCCCGCGCGCAACTTGGCCTTGCGCGTCGCGAGGATCGTTCGCGGCTCGCCCTTCTTGCCCTTCTTGCGCAGCGAGTCCGACGAACCCGCCATCATCGTCCAGTGCCCACCCCCGGTCGATTGCCCGATGCCGAGCTGACGCGAGCCCGAGCTGATCAAGCCGCGATGGTGTCCGGACGACGTGTACCAACCGTTGAACGCGTCCTGCGCGTCCCCCGAGATCGCGCAGTTCTCGAGCACGCCGCCGTGGAAGCCTTCTTTGTTCGCGCGCTGGCCGGGCGTGCGGTTCTCCGCGACCGGCGACTCGTGCGCGAAGTAGTTCATGTCCTGCATCTCTTGGCTGTGCTTGCGGGACGCGACGACGAGGCGCTCGTCCAGCTCGAGTGCTTCGAGCCCGAGCATCACGCGATAGTCGTTCAGGATGCGCGCGTAGCGACGCTCTTCGTCGGTCGCCGTGCCGGGATACGTGTCGTTGTATTCGTAGAGCTCGTCGAGCTCCTTGCGCTTCGCGCCGGGATGGAAGATCCCGAGCGTGTCGAACTCCTCGTCGAGTCGATCCTTCGCGGCTTCGAGGTTCTCGAACGTGTTCGGCTTGAAGCCGGCGCGCGCGAGCCACTCGGCGGCTTCCTTCACGTAGTAGAGCTTCTCGTCGACGCTCGGGTTCTTCTCGCGATAGGTGCGGCCCGGGTGCAACCAGAGGTCGCGGACCTTGCCGACCGCGCCGTCGACGATCGGCTGGCCGACCGCGCCGTGCGCGTCGTCGGGGTAGATCTTCGTGTCCTGGATGATCTTCAGCGCTTCCTTGCGCGCCGCCTCGATCTCACCCTTCAGCCACTTGCGATGCGCGGTCGCCGCCGGCGACTTCGCGGACGCGAGGAACTCGCGCGCCGCCTTCGCTTCGGCCTCGCGCAGGATCGGTTCGAGCGCGCGCTTGCCGGCGTCGCCGAGCTTGACCAGCGCGTCGTAGGCGTCGAGACGCGTCTTGTAGTCCGACGCGCGGGCGTCCTTGACGAAGACGGCGATCGCTTCGGCGTCGAACTTCGACGCCTGCGGAACCAGCAACACGAGCGCGAGCAGCACGTGGGACACGACCGACATCCCGTGGATCCGCTGGGGATCCCCTGGAGAGACTGGGGGCTCGGCAGTGTACGCGGCGCCCGGTCAACGGTCTGGGGGTGCGCTCCACGACGGATGCAGTTCGTGATCGATCGACCAGAAGCCGGGGCTCGCGCGGAGCGGCTGCAGTTCGTTCCGGGAATGCCCGAACGAGCAGCGCGGATAGCGCAGGTCGCGCTTGAAGGCGTCGAGCCCGTCCATCGCCACCGGCTTCACGACCGTCATCACGGCGGCGAACTCGAGGACGACGTTGGACAGGTGCTTGATCGCGTACGGCAGTTGAGCGCCTGGCAGCGTCCGGGCGAGGTGCGGGACCAGCACGTAGCGGAACTCCTCGAGCCGCAACGCCCCGCCCGCGTCCTTCAGCCAGATCTCCGGGAAGCGCATGCAGAAGTGCTCCCACAGCGTCTCGTTGAAGTACGTGACGTGCCCGTGCAGCGTCGCGAGCGCGCTGCGCGCGTGCGGCGTCCAGATCTCGACGCGAGCGCCGTCGTGCGACGCGCGGGGACGCGTCCCCGCGGCATGGGAAGCTCGACGGAGTGCGTCAAACCCAGTCGTTGACGCGTTCCTCGCCGCATTTCCAGCACACGGCGAACTGCGTCTCGACGGGTTCGCCGCAGCGCCAGCAGGTCCACGTCGGCGTCGGGTGGCGGAGTTCCTCGGCCGCGCTCCGTCGGCGACCGCGGCGGCGCAAGTACTGCGCGACGATGCGTCCGGCTTTCACGTAGTCCGCTTCGCGGACGCAGATCCACAGCCCCATGACGCCGCCGATCCCCGGGCCGGGCATCAGCCACGGATTCTCGTCGCCGCGCACGTCGGCGACGATGCGCTCCGACGCCAGCAGGCCGCGCAGCAGATGCGCTTCGGCGACTCCGAGCGGCACGGGGATCCGCTTCACGACGCGCCCCGTTCCGCACGGCGCTTCGCGAACCAATCGAGCCGCTTCTTCAACTCGCGCTCGAAGCCGCGTTCGACGGGGCGATACAGCTCGCGCCGCGCGAGTTGGTCGGGGAAGCCGTCGTTGCCGGCCACTCCGTCCGCAGCGTCGTGGTCGTACGCGTAGCCCTTGCCGTACCCGATGTCCTTCATGAGTTTCGTCGGCGCGTTCAGGAAGCGCGCCGGCGGCGGCAGCGATCCGGACTGCTTCGCGAGTTCGCGCGCCTCGCCGAGCGCGAGGTAGGCCGCGTTGCTCTTCGGCGCCATCGCGAGGTACAGCGTCGCCTGCGCCAGCGCGAGGTCGCCTTCCGGCGTGCCGAGTCGCTCGAACGCGTCCCACGCGGCGAGCGCGACCGGCAACGCCTGCGGATCCGCGAGGCCGACGTCTTCGACCGCCATCCGCGCGAGGCGGCGCAACACGTACGACGGATCCTCACCGCCTTCGAGCATCCGCGCGAGCCAGTACAGCGCCGCGTCGGCGTCGGACGCGCGCACCGACTTGTGCAGCGCGGAGATCAGGTTGTAGTGCTCCTCGCGCGACTTGTCGTACGCGAGCGCGCGGCGCTGCACGACCCCGAGCAACGCCGCGGCGTCGAGCTTCGGTTCGTTCGGCAGCGTCGACAACTGTTCGACGAGGTTCAGCAGATAGCGGCCGTCGCCGTCGGCCAACGCGTACAGCGTCGATCGCGCTTCCGGCTGCAGCGGCAGCTCGCGCTCGAGTTCGGCCTCGGCGCGCGTGACGATGGTCTCGAGCGCTGCATCGTCGAGGCGACGCAGCACGAGCACCTGGCACCGTGACAGCAACGCGGCGTTCAGCTCGAACGACGGGTTCTCGGTCGTCGCGCCGACGAGCACGACCGTGCCGTCCTCGACGAACGGCAGGAAGCCGTCCTGCTGCGAGCGGTTGAACCGATGGATCTCGTCGACGAACAGCAGCGTGCCGAGGCCTTGCGTCCGGCGTTCCCTCGCGCGATCGAACACTTTGCGCAGGTCCGCGACGCCGGAGAAGATCGCCGACAGCGGTTCGAACGCGAGATCGGTCTCCTGCGCGAGCAGGCGCGCGATCGTCGTCTTGCCGGTGCCCGGCGGCCCCCACAGGATCATCGACGACAGCCGCTTCGCCGCGAGCATGCGGCCGAGGCCGCCTCGCGGGTCCAGCAAGTGATCCTGCCCGACGACGTCCTCGAGGCGCCGAGGTCGCAGCCGATCGGCCAGCGGGCGAGGGGTTTCCGACGCGAACAGCGACGACACGATCGAGCTCCGGAACGACGAACGAGAGGCCGCAGCGTAGTCGAGGCGAGCGCCGATCCACCGCGCCCGATCGGCCGCATGCCCACGCCCCGCATCCCGGGCCGGTCCGGTGCGCGGTTCGAACCGATGGACCCAGGGTCCGAACCGATGGGCCCGAAGACTGCATAGACTGGGCCGCCCCCGTTCGCCGGCTCGGAGTGCCCATCGCGATGTCGATCCTCGGTTGCCTCGCGCTCGCCGCCGTTCTTTCCGTCGAAACTCCGTCGCGGCACGAGCTCGTGCTCGACGGCGTGTGGCAGATCACCACCGCCGACGCCGCGTCCCCCGATGCGGAGTGGATTCCGGCGCGCGTGCCGGCCGCGTTCGAGGAGGCGCTCGGTTCGACGTTCGACGGCACGGCGACGTATCGCACGTCGTTCACGGTCCCCGACACGTTCTCCGGCGAGCGCTTCTGGTTGCACTTCGACGCGGTCGCGACGCGCGCCGACGTGTTCTTGAACGGGTCGTACGTCGCGCAACACCTCGGCGGCTGGACGCCGTTCCGCGCCGACGTGTCGCGCGTGATCCGCCGCGGCCAGCCGAACGACCTGGTGGTCAAGGTCGACGAGCGCGTCGGCCACAACACGCAGGGATTCCTGCCGGCGATCGGACCGCACTTCGGCGGGATCTGGCAATCCGTGAAGCTGATCGGCTGCGCGTCGGCGGCGATCGACGATCTGCGCGTGCTGGCGGTCGGCGACGCGGCGGGCAAGGCGATGTTCGAAGCGCCGGTGCTCGGCGATCCGAATGGCGTCAGCATCAGCGCGGAGCTGAAGGTCGGCGAGGCCACGACGCGCGTGCTCGTGCCGCAAGGCGGCCGCGCGACGATCGACGTCGTCGGCGTGACCGTATGGGACTTGTTCGCGCCGGTCACGTACCCGGTCGACTTCGTGCTGTCCGACGCGAGCGGCGTCGAACGCGACCGCGTCCGCACGACGATCGCGTTCCGCACGGTGTCGACGCGCGGTCACGAGCTGCTGCTGAACGGCAAGCCGCTGAACGTCCGCGGCGTCCTCGAATGGGGTTGGTTCCCGCCGCGGCTCGCGCCGGCGCCGGATCCCGACGTGATCGCGACGCTGATCGACGAGGTCAAGGCGCGCGGCTTCAACCTCGTGAAGTTCTGTCTGTGGATCCCGCCGCGGCGCATCGTCGAGCAGTTCGACGCCGCCGGATTGCTGACGTGGCAGGAGGACCCGACGTGGCATCCGAAGTTCGACGACGTCCATCGCGACGAACTGCTGACGGAGTTCGACGAGTTCTTCCACCAGGACCGCAATCACCCGTCGATCGTGCTGCGCAGCCTGACGTGCGAGACGGGACCGTCGGCGTCGATCGAGGTGATCCGGTCGCTCGACGCGCGCGCGAAGGAGCGCATCCCCGGTGCGCTGGTCGAGGACGACTCGGCGTGGATCGGCTGGAACCGCGTGTCCGACATCTGGGACGACCATCCGTACGGCAACAACGACGATTGGGTCGCGCGGCTGAAGGAACTGACCGACTTCATCGCGGAGCGAGAGGCGAAGCCGCTCGTGCTCGGCGAAGCGATCGCGGCCGACACGTGGCTGGACCCGGCGCAAGTCGCGGACGTCCACGCGCGCGGCGGGTACGAGCTGCCGATCGTGTTCGACGACCACGCGCGCTGGGAGCGAGCGATGCGCGCGCGCTTCGACGACGCCGTGATCGACGCGTTGCGCGGCTGGTCGCTGCGGTTCGCGATGAACGAGCGCAAGGACCAGATGGAGACGTTCCGCGAGGTCGTGCCGCACGGCGGCTACGTCGTGTCGGTCGCGCGTGATTTCCGCACCGCGCAGATGGGACTCGCGGATCACCAGAATCGCTGGAAGTGGCCGCGCGAGGACTTCGCGTGGCACGGCGACTCGATGTTGCTGCTGCCGCACGACGCGCCGCGCGCGCTGTTGTCGGACACGACGGTGCGCGTGCGCGTGAAGCTCGCGCACCACGGCGCGACGACGCTGCCGGCGGGAACGCTGACGTGGGCGTTCGGATCCGCGAGCGGCTCGAAGGCGACGAACGCGATCGAGCCCGGCGGCGTCGTCGAACTCGGCCTCGTGCCGCTGGTCGCGCCGCGCGTGACGCAGCCGACGCCGCTCGACTTGACGCTGATCCTCGATGCGAACGGCGTGCGCGCGCGCAACCGCTGGACGTTGTGGGTGCTGCCGCGCCATCCGGAGACCGCGCCGGACGTGTTGGTCGTCGATGCGCTGTCGCAAGACGTGATGCAGAAGCTGAATGCCGGCGCGCGCGTGCTGCTGAAGACCGCGGAGGTTCCGTTCTCGTTCGTGACGTCGCGGCATTGGCTCTTGCGCGGCGCACCGTGGTTCCCACCGCACGCGCTGACGCGATCGATCCCGCCCGAGCT
>JAEUIB010000082.1 GCA_016795255.1 Planctomycetota bacterium | reverse complement strand
GCTATGTCGTTGAACGGCAGTGGGTTATGCGAACCCGTCCAACCAACGGAAGCGCGAACATAACCCCAGACAGAATCAACACCTAACCCGGACGAGATAGCCGCCGGCAAACGCGTCCGGGTAACCGGACGGGGTTGCCGGCGGCAATCTCGTTCGGGTGGTCAACCCTCCAACCACCGGGCGAGTTGCGTCCGCGCTGCCCGACGTCTCCCTCGGATTGAAACCGTGTGCAGTCCAGCGCGTCGTCCCGAGCCGTAAGCTTCTTCGATGGTCGACCCGCGGTTCGCCCAGGCCGAAGCGTTGTTCCTCGGGGCCCTCGACCTGCCCACGAGCGAGCGCGCCGCGTGGCTGAAGCAGCGATGCGCGCACGACGCCGCGTTGTTCGACGAAGTCCTGCGATTGCTGGCCGCCGACGCCGAAGCCGAGCAAGGCGACGGCGGTCGCTTCCTCGAACCGATGGAGGCGGACGAGATCGCGCGCATCGCGGCGCCCGACGACTCGGCGCGAGATCGTGGCCGCCGGGTCGGCCCGTTCGTGCTCGACGAGCCGCTCGGCGAAGGCGGCATGGGCGTCGTCTGGTCGGCGCATCGCGACGACGGCCAGTTCGAACAGACCGTCGCGCTGAAGCTCGTCCGCCGATCCGCGTTCGACCGCGCGTCGCTGTCGAGCTTCCTCCGCGAGCGCCAGATCCTCGCGCGCCTCGAACACCCGAACATCGCGCGCCTCGTCGACGGCGGCACGACCGAGAACGGCGTGCCGTGGCTCGCGATGGAGAAGATCGACGGTGCGCCGATCGACGTGTTCTGCGACGACCACGCGTTGTCGATCGCTGCGCGCGTCGCGTTGTTCGAGAAGGTCTGCGGCGCGGTCCATCACGCCCACAAGAGCCTGCTCGTCCATCGCGACCTCAAACCCGGCAACGTGCTCGTGACGCGCACCGGCGAACCGAAGCTGCTCGACTTCGGCATCGCGCGCCGCATCGACATCGACGTCGCCGCGACCGTGGCCGCACACCGCGCGCTGACCCCGCGCTACGCGAGCCCCGAACAAGTCCGCGGCGAACCGGTCGGCGTCGCGAGCGACGTCTACTCGCTGGGCGTCGTCCTGCACGAGCTGCTCGTCGGCGGCGCGCCGTACCCCGACGCGGCGACGTCGAGCCGCTTCGCGATCGAACGCGCGATCTGCGACGTCGACGCGAAACCGCCGAGCGCGTGCAACGTCTCGGCCGCGACCGCGGATCGACGCGGCAGCACGCCGTCGGCGTTGGCGAAGACGTTCCGCGGAGACCTCGACGCGATCGTCGCCAAGGCGCTCGCGAAAGAACCCGACGCGCGCTACGCGTCGGTCGAAGCGTTCGCCGCGGATCTGCGCGCGTGGCGGCTCGGCCTCCCGGTGTCGGCGCGACCGATCGGATGGACGACGCGACTCGCGAAGCTCGTGCGGCGCAATCCGCTCGCGAGTGCGGCGATCGGGCTCGCGGCCCTCGCGCTGATCACGGCCACGATCGTCGAGACGCGCGCGGCGATGCGCGATCGCACGCGTCTCGCGGCCATCCTGAGCCTGTCGGACATGCAGCGCGTCGAGGATCTCGAGGCCGAAGCGAACGCGGCGTGGCCGCCGCGTCCCGAGCGGGCCGCCGAGTATCGGAGTTGGCTCGCGCGAGCGCGCGAACTCATCGGTCGTCGCCCACAGCACGAGAGATCCGCCATCGTGCTGCGCGCGGCTGGCCTCGACGAAACGTCCGACCGATGGTTCGACGACGCGCAAGAGCGACTGCTGGCCGGCCTCGCCCGCCTCGAAGTCGAGGATCCGTACGGCCCGACGATCGTCAGCGTCGAGCGCCGACTCGAAGCGAGCTCCGCGATCGCGGCGGCCTCGCTGACGGAACCCGCCGACGCGTGGAAGGCCGCAGCGTCGGCGATCGCCGCGGATCCGCGGTACGGCGGACTCGAGCTCGCGCCGCAGTGGGGCTTGGTCCCGCTCGGAGCCGATCCGGATTCGAAGCTGTGGGAGTTCGCCGTGATCGCGTCGGGAACTCTCCCCGAGCGCGATGCGAACGGCCGACTGCGCATCACCGACGAATCGGCGGCCGTGCTCGTGCTCGTGCCGAGTGCCGCGACGCGGATCGGCGCCCAACGCTCCGATCCGAGCGCCGCACACTTCGATCCCGATGCGGCGGAGATCGAGAGTCCCGTGCGCGACGTCGCGCTCGCGGCGTACTTCATCGGCAAGCACGAACTGACGCAGGCGCAGTGGCGCATGCTGTTCTTCCGCACGCCGTCCGCGTACGCACCGGGCACGACCGTCGGTCGTCAGACCACGACCAAGTCGAATCCCGTCGAACAAGTCTCGTGGCGCGTCGCCGACGAGTCGCTGAAGCGCTGGGGCCTTCGCCTACCGCGCGAGGACGAATGGGAGTACGCCGCGCGCGCGGGCACCGTCACGCCGTGGTGGACGGGCAACGAAGCGAGCTCGCTCGCGGGTTGTGCGAACCTCGCCGATCGTTTCGCGAGCGAGAACGGCGGCAACGCGTCGTGGCAGTACTCGCTCGAGATCGACGACGGCGCGACGCTGCACGCGCCGATCGGTTCGTATCGCGCCAACGCATTCGGTCTGCACGACACGCTCGGCAACGTCTGGGAACTCTGTGACGACGCGATCCAAGGTCAGGGAACGAAGGACCGGGTCGCGCGCGGCGGCGCGTTCTTCAACCCGCCGTCGGCGCTGCGCGTCAGTCACCGCTACTTCGTCACGCAGGACTTCAACAGTCACAGCCTCGGCGTGCGTGCGGCGCGCAGCGTCGAGTGACTCGAGTCACTCGCACGGTTCGGGTCGGTCGGCGTCGTCTCGCAGCGATACCTGCGTCGGCGCGTTCGTGGTAGAGAACGACTCGTCCACGCCGCTCTCCGGATCCCGACGAAAGGGAACTCGATGCGACACGTCATGACCCTCGCTCTGTTCACGTTGTTGCCCTGGGCCTCGCCGTCGCAAGACGAAGCGACCCCATCTGCGCAGCGAGCCGTGCTCGTCACCGGCGCGAACTCCGGCATCGGGCGCACGACGACGGAGCTGCTCGCGAAGAGCGGCTTCTTCGTCTACGCCGGTGCGCGCAAGGACGAGGACCTCGCTGAACTGAACAAGATCGCGAACGTCCAGGCGATCCGCCTCGACGTGACGAAGCAGGACCAGATCGACGCGGCGGTCGAGACGGTGCGCGCCGCGGGCCGAGGGTTGTACGGACTCATCAACAACGCGGGCGTCGCGGTCGTCGGTCCGCTGATCGAGCTGCGCGAGCAGGACCTCGCGTTCCAATTCGACGTCAACGTGTTCGGCCCGTATCGCGTGACGAAGGCGTTCGCGCCGATGCTGATCGACAGCAAGGGCCGCGTCGCGACGACCGGCTCGATCTCCGGCACCGTGTCGTGGGCGATGGGCGGCGCGTACTCGATGAGCAAGTTCGCGGTCGAGGCGTACACCGACGCGCTGGCGGCAGAGCTCGCGCCGTTCGGTGTCGGCGTCAGCGTCGTCGATCCGGGGAGCTACAAGTCGGAGATCATGACGAACACGCGCCAGCGCATGCTGGACGCGGGGTACACGGGGAAGGGCTCGCGTTACGAGCGCCAGATCCAAAGCATGCTCGAAGCGCCGTGGGATCGCAGCGAGTTCGACGAGCCGGACGACGTCGCGCAGGCGTTCCTCGCCGTGCTCACCGCAAAGGAACCGCGCCGCCGCGTGATGGTCGTTCCGGACCGCGAAGAAGCGGAGATCACGATCCGCGCGGCTCTCCAGCGCGTCGCGCAACTCAACGAGAACCAGCCGCACGCGTTCGATCGCGAGACGTTGATCCGCATGCTCGACGAGGCGATGGCGGGGGAGTGAGCGAGCGGAATGGACGGAAGCGCAACGAGGAGGACGTGAGTCCCCCTACGGCTCGCTCTCGAGATCGTCGAAGAACCGATCGCTCGAGCCCAAGTCCTTCAGGTACTCGTGGAAGTCGAGCTTCGTGTCGGCGTCGATCTTCTGCTTCGCGTCCTGGCCGAGCATGCGGTCGGTGACCCAGTTCGGCAGGTAGACCTCGGCGGTCAGTTCCTTGTCGTGCACCGTCTCTTCGAGCGCGACGAGGTTGTTCTTCACGAGCGTGCTGCGCTTCGCGAGGAAGCGGCGCTTCTTCAACAGGTCCTCTTCGTCGGCGGAGATCAGCTTCAGCAGGTCGACGGCATCGAGGAACGCGGAGCCTTCCATCAGCTCCTGGAACATCAGGGTGACGAGGATCAGCGTCTCTTCGTCGCCGAGTTTGAACTCGGCGCGCAGTTGCTCGAGCGCGAAGTCCTGACCCTTCTTCGTCAGCGCGAAGGACTCGGTCATGCGGCCGCGGAAGCGGTCGATCTGTTGGCGCAGTGCGGTGACGGTTTCGGCGGTGCCGAGGCCGACGTCGTCCCAGTAGTCGAACTGGAAGATGCGCGCGGCGCGCTTGCGGTACAGCAACGACAAGCGTCGCCAATCGAGCACGTACGCGGCGTTGTGCTTGTACGCGGTCGCACGTGAGCGCCCGCGCAACAGCGCCGCGCCGCCCGGATGCGCGAGGAACGCGCCGCGCACGAGGCGGAACACGCGGTCCGACAACTTGAACGGCATGTCGAGCCAGTCGTCGTCGACCGAATCCTCGCGCACGTCGGGAATGATCAAGCCCGCCGACTGCAGCGCTCCGGTCGGATCGAGGTAGTTCGCGCCGCGCAGCACGTCGAACGACGACTCGAACAGCAGCGCGACGAGCTCGCGCCCCTTCATGTACGGGTTCTCGTGGACGAGTCGCCGGCGCAGCAGCGCGAGCATCAGCACGAACTCGTACTTCGTCAGCTTGTAGCGCTGCAGCAACGAGCCGAGTGCGGACGCGACCGGCAGGTGACCGACGTCGCGGCCGATCGCGTCGACGGCGCGTCGGCTCTTCAGCACGAGCTGGCGCGACTCGGTGGCGCCGACCGATCCCGACAGGAGCCGCTCGCGCATCGCGCCGAGGTCGTCGTAACGGTCGAGGATGCGCTTCAGGACCGCTCGTTCGTTGCTCGTCGCCATGGATCTGACCTCGACGTTGCACAGACCGGGCCCGGACCGTCGTCGATCCCACCGGCAGGGTGCATCGGCGTTTCGAGCCGGGCGGATGATAGCCCTGGGCCCGGAGGGTGGTGACTCGAGGGGGGTGGGCCTCGCGGCGGCGAAGCCCGGTCGCGTATGGTGGGGCCACGACGCCCAGATCTCCGGGACCCCGATCGTTGAATCCGCCACAAAACCATTGTCCAAAGCGAGCTGCGATCGACCTTGGGTCGAACATGGTGCGGTGCAGCGTGGGTCGGCGAGGGGTCGGCGGCGGGGTCGAGTTGCTCGGCCGATTCGTGGCGGTGACCCGGCTGGCGGATGGGCTCGGCGCCCGCGGCAGCCTCTCCGAGGCGTCGATCGAGCGGACCACGGCTGCCCTGACGGACCACGCTGCCCGGGCGCGCGCCGACGGGGCGGCATCGATCGACGTCGTCGCGACCGGCGCGCTCCGTCTGGCGTCGAACGGTGAAGCCGCGCGGGTCGAGCTCGAACGGCGGAGCGGACTCTCGATCCGCACGATCGACGGCCAGACCGAGGCCCGCCTCGCGCTCGCCGGAGTGCGGACCCACGTCGGCGAGCACGCGCGCCTCGCGTTGATCGACGTCGGCGGCAGCTCGACGGAGTTCATCGTCGCGAGCGAACAGCGCGTCGATGCCGTGTCGCTGAACATCGGCGTCATCACGCTGTCGGAATGGGTCGCGGCGACGCACGACGCGAACGCGCGCCTCACCGCGCTGCGCGAACGCGCCGCGCGCGAAGTCGACGCGGTCCGCTTCCCGGAACTCGTCGCCGGTCTGCCGTGCTTCGCGACCGGTGGCGCCGCGGTCGCGCTCGCGGCGTATCGGCGGGGCGCGGGCTACGTCTACTTCCAAGCGACGGTGGACGACGCGCTCGACCGGTCCGACCTCGCGCCGATCTTCGAGCGCTTCGCG
>JAEUIB010000076.1 GCA_016795255.1 Planctomycetota bacterium | reverse complement strand
GGGGGGGCGCCGGGTGGGGGGGGGGCCCCCCCGGGGCCCCACTCCCGATCCGTTCACGTTTCGCGGCGGCTGGCGCCGACTCGAAACTACGCCGGACTCCGCCTGGTGAATTCGGCGGCTGGCGCCGCCTAGAACAAGAACCCGCTCGACGCGCCTTTCTCGACGCGCGAGATCTTGTCGAGGCGGAACGTCTTCACGATGCCTTCGTCCGGGCAATACGCCTCGAGCACGTCGGTCCCGAACCACGAGTACAGCAGGCGCGGCGACACGATCTTCTGCAGCGTCTTCGTGCCGCCGGTGTCGAGGTGCAGATTGACCTTCGACTGGGTCCGCGCGGCTTCCGACAACAATTTCAATGCGAACGGCAGCGCCGGTTCTTGCGGCAGGTACTTCTCGAACGAGTCGATGCCGCCCGCGCACTCGACGAACTTCGACAACGGCACGCGGTCGCCGCCGAGGATCTCGGTCAACCGCCGGACCAGGTGGCGCACGAGTTCGGCGTCGCCGAGCGCTCGGTGGCGCGCGTCCTGGCGCGGCAGGCCCGCGGTCTCGATCAGCGTGTCCAGCGAATGCGACGAGCCCGGGTACGACCGCCGCGCGGCCTTCAGCGAATCGAGGATCGGCATCGACGGCGCCGGCAACTTCGCGCGGCCGAGCTCGAGCCCGACCATCGACGCGTCGAAGCTCGCGTTGTGGGCGACCAGGACCGCGCCCTGGGCGAATTGGACGAACTTGCGCAGCGCGTCCGGGGCCTTGTCTTGACCCTTCACCATCGCGTCGTCGATGTTGTGGATCGCCGTGGATTCCGGCGGGATCGGTTGCTCGGGGTCGATCAGCGTCTGGAACGTGCCCGCGAGCTCGTCCCCGACGAACCGCGAGCCGGCGATCTCGAGCAGGCGGGTGCCGGCGCCGGTTCCGGTGGTCTCGGTGTCGAACGCGACGAACACGACTTCGGCGAGGGGCTGGTCCGGGTTCAGCATGGGGGCGGAGGATACGGAGCCGAGGGCCGGGCGGCTACCGAGCGGCCGCCGGTTCGCGGGCCGCGGCGGCGGCGTTTCAGTCGGGCGCCGCGGACTGCCGAAGCTCGCGAGGAACCTCATGCATGAACAGGGCGTGCCGACACTGGTAGTCTGCTCGCCCTTCGCGTCCGTCCTTCGCCCGTCCGTGAGCACCCTCGCATCGTGAAGCTCCCCGAGTCGCTGTCGCTGCCGTTCATCGCCTGGCGCCACCGCGAGCTGGTGGCGTCGTTCGTATGGCGCGACTTGAAAGCGCGTTACGAAGGATCGCTGCTCGGCCGGCTGTGGCCGTTGCTGAACCCGCTGATCCTGTTCGGCGTCTACTACCTCGTGTTCGTCGAGGTGCTGCAGCAGCGCTTCGAAGGCGGCGCCGGCGACGACGCGGTGCTCAGCGATCGGTCGCACGCGGCGTTCTACATCATGGCCGGACTGCTGCCGTGGATCTCGTTCTCCGAGTCGATCGTGCGCTGCACCGGCGTCGTGCTCGAGAACGGCAACCTGGTGAAGAAGATCGCGTTCCCGTCGCAACTGCTGCCGCTCTACGCGGTCGCGGTCAACGCGATCTACTTCCTGTTCGCATTGGCGGTCTACGTCGTCGTGCGGCTCGTCGTGATCGGCGGGTTGCCGCAGCACTTCTGGCTGGTCGTCCCCGCGCTGCTGCTGCAGATCGTGTTCACGACCGGACTCGGCTTGTTCCTCGGCGCGATGAACATCTTCATCCGCGACACGTCGCAGATCGTCCAACTGTTCCTGATGCTGTGGTTCTTCACGACGCCGATCGTCTACCCCGCGGCACTGATCACGAAGGCCGAGAACCTGCAGCAGTGGTCGTGGCTGATGAAGGTCAACCCGTTCTTCCACCTGGTCGAGATCTACCGCGCCGCGCTGACGTTCGACGCCGCGGCGATCCCGTGGACCGCGCTGCTCGTGATGGCGCTGTGGGCGGCGCTCGTGTTCATCCCCGGCCACGCGTTCTTCCTCGCGACGAAGGGGAGGTTCGCCGATGAGCTCTGACCTCGCCGTCGTCGTCCGCGGTGTCGGCAAGAAGTACAAGATCTACGACTCGCCGTTCCAGCGCATCCGCGAGGGCCTGTCGTTCGGCAAGAAGCGCTTCCACAAGGAAGTGTGGGCGCTGCAAGGCGTCGACCTCGAGGTCGCGCACGGCAAGGCGCTCGGCATCATCGGCAGCAACGGCGCCGGCAAATCGACCCTGTTGAAGATCCTCGCCGGCACGACGCTGCCGACGGTCGGCGAGTTCCGCCTCGACGGCAAGGTCGCGTCGCTGCTCGAACTCGGCACAGGCTTCCACTCCGAGTTCACCGGCCGCGACAACATCTTCCTGAACGCGTCGGTGATGGGCTTCTCGCGCGCGGAGACGCGCGCGCGGCTCGATCAGATCATCGAGTTCACCGAGCTCGGCCACTTCATCGACCAGCCGGTGCGCACGTATTCGTCGGGCATGATCATGCGGCTCGGTTTCTCGGTCGCGACGGCGATCGACCCCGACGTGCTGATCATCGACGAGATCCTGGCCGTCGGCGACCTGCACTTCCAAAAGAAGTGCATCGACCGCATCTTCGACTTCCGCAAGCGCGGCAAGACGATCATCTTCTGCTCGCACTCGCTGTACGACGTGCGCCAGGTCTGCGACGACGTGATCTGGGTGAAGCAAGGCAAGGTCGAGCAGCGCGGCGATCCGCTGACCGTCACCGCGAACTACGCGAACTACGAACGCAGCCTGTTGCACGAACCCGAGCTCGCGGTCGGCGGCGTGCCGATCTCGCCCGAGCGCAATCCGCCGAAGCTCGACGGCGTGACGCTGCAAGACGAACGCGGCGAACCGGTGTCGCTGACGAAGACCGGGCAGAAGCTCGTCATGCGGCTCGAGTACCACGTGCCCGAGGGCTGGACCGCGCCGATCAATTGCGGCTTCGCGATCTGGCGGTCGGACAACGTGCTGATCGCCGCGGCGTCGTCGGGCCACGACGGCGTCAAGGTCCCGCAGAAGCCGGGCGGCCGCCATCGCGCGTTCATCACCGTGCCGCGCCTCGACCTGAACGACGGCGAGTTCACGGTGATCGGGTACCTGTACGACGAGAACTGCCTGCACATCTACGACCACCGCATGAACGAACTGCCGCTCGTGATCCAGCCGCAGGCCGGTCACGTCGGCGTGATCTCGCTGAACCACGAGTGGCGTTTCGAAGACATTCGTTGAGAGGACGTGAATCAATCCGATTGATTCACGTTCTCGGCTTCACCAGGTGTTGCTCGGCGACGGCAGTCGCCGAATTCACCGGTCGTCGGGGTCTAGCAGGGCCGAATCATCCGTGAGTACGGCGGCTGCCGCCGCTTGAGTCCCTGGTTGGGCGATCGATGCACGACGTCGGCGTGGTGATCGTGAACTTCAACTCCGGTCGCCTGACGGCGTCGGCGGTGAGGTCGTTGCGCGCGCAGACGTTCACCGGGAAACACGGCGGGCCCGGCTCGCTGCAGATCGTCGTCGTCGACAACCGGTCCCCGATCGACCAGCACGCGGAACTCGATCCGCTGCGCGAGCTCGGCGTCGACGTCGTCTACCACGATCGCAACGACGGCTACGGCCCGGGCATGAACGTCGGGACGAAGCGCATCGACGCGGAGTTCGTGCTGCTGTCGAACCCCGACGTGCTGGTGCTCGACGGCGCGTTGCAGGGGTTCGTCGACGTGATGCGGTCGGACCCGCGCATCGGCGCGGTCGGGCCGCGCGGCTACCTCGATCCCGACCGGTTCATCCTGCTGCCGCAGAACGATCTGCCGACGCTGTCGCTGCACGTCGCCGAATCGCTCGGCCGCGTGCATCCGAGCATCGCGCGGCGAGCGTCGTTCGAACGCACGCGGCGTTTCCTGAGGGCGTGGCTCGCGCAGTCGCCGCTCGACTGCCGCATGATCTCGGGCTTCGCGATGATGCTGCGCACCGAGCTCGCGCGCCGACTCGGGCCGTTCGACGAGGGCTTCCCGTTCTACTTCGAGGACGCCGATCTGTGCCGCCGCGTGACGGCGGCCGGCGCGCGCGTCGTGCTGGCGCCGGCGGCGCGGATGATCCACTTCTTCGATCAGAGCGCGCGGACGCTGCGCGAAGAGGTGCAGCGTCGCTACCACGTGTCACGCGCGCGCTACTACCGCAAGCACTACGGCGCGCTCGGCGCGTGGGCGTTCGATCGGCTCGAGGCGTACGCGGCGAAGCGCGGTCCACGCGGCCAGGGCTGGCGCTTCCTGCAGCCGACGGATCTCGGCGCGCTCGATCAACCGCTGGCGATCGACCTTCCTGCGCACGCGACGACGTGGGTCATGGAACTCGCGACCGACCCCGCGTTCCTGTTCTGCGGCGGCCACGTCGGTACCGGCACGCGCCTCGAATTCCCGCCGCGCGCGTGGAACGCGCTCGAAGCGACGACGTGGTTCGTCCGTGTGCTCGACGTCGCGACGCTGGCGCCGCTCGCGTACGTGACGTTCGCGAAGTCGGTCCACACGACCGGCCCGATCGCGTTCGAGGACCTGTGATGTCCGCGCCGCCGCTGCTGTCGATCGTCGTCCTGTCGTGGAACACGCGCGATCTGCTGATGCGGTGCCTCGAGTGCGTCCGCGCCGTCGATCCGACGCTGTCGCGCGAAGTCATCGTCGTCGACAACGCGTCGTCCGACGACAGCGTCGCGTGCGTGCGCAAGCAGTTCCCCGAAGTCCGGCTGATCGTCAACGAGCGCAATGTCGGCTACGCCGAGGGCAACAACGTCGGCATTCGCGCCGCACGCGGGAGCTTCGTGTTCCTGCTGAACAGCGATACCGAGGTCGCACCGGACGCGCCGACGCGACTCGTGCGCTTCCTCGAGGACGATCCGTGGGTGGGCGCCGTCGGCGCGCAATTGTTCAACGTCGACGGTTCGATCCAGCGCGCCTGCATGCGCTTCCCGACGCTCGGCGTGCTGTTCGGCTTCGACACGTGGTTCGGCAAGCGCTGGCCGCTGCGCGCCGTGATCGACCGCTACTTCTGCTCCGACTTCGACCACCTGTCGACGCGTCGCGTCGATCAGCCGCCGGGCGCCGCGCTGATGCTGCGCAAGTCGGCGCTGACCGAGGTCGGCCTGCTCGATGCCGACCTGTTCCTGTTCTTCAATGACGTCGAGTTGTGCCGGCGCCTCGTCGCGCGCGGCTACTCGATCTGGTTCCTGGCCGGCGCGCGCGTCGTGCATCACGGCGGCGCGTCGACGAGCCGCTACGGCGATTTCGCGCTCGAGTGGCACAAGAACCGCGCGCGCTTCTACCAGCGGGCGTACGGCCCGCTCGGCTTCGGCTTGGCGAAGTGCATGACCGCGTGGCGCGCGCTCGAGGAGTGGTGGAGGACCGCACGGCGCATGACCGTCGCCGGCGAACGGGCGGCGGCAACCGCCGCGATCCGCCGCGTCGTCGCCGAGGTGTGGAACGACACCGGACACGGCGATCCGCGCGTGCGCTGATCGGGTCGTCCCGCGATCCATCGGTCGCGCATGTCGGCGATCGCGGATCGGCGCCTATGATCGCGCGCCTCATGGCCGAGCGACTGCATCTCGAGATCCTGCCGCAGCCCGACGACCGCACCTGCGGCCCGACGTGTCTGCATGCGGTGTATCGCTACCACGGGCTCGATCTGTCGCTCGACGAGGTGATCCGCGACGTACGGACGCTCGATTCGGGAGGCACGCTCGCGGTGCTGCTCGCGAACGACGCGCTCGAGCGCGGGTTCGAAGCGATCCTCTACACGTACAACCTGCAGGTCTTCGACCCGACGTGGTTCGCCGACGGTTCGGTCGACGTCGCCGAACGGCTGATGCGCCAGCGGGCCGTGAAGAGCGGCCGGCGCCTGCAGGCCGCGACGCGCGCGTACCTCGAGTTCCTCGATCGCGGCGGCGACCTGCGCCTCGCCGACCTCACGCCGGCACTGATCCGCAAGTACCTGACGAAAAAGCAACCGATCCTGACCGGATTGTCGTCGACGTTCCTCTACCGCGCGATGCGCGAGTACGGAGACGACGACGAGCCGAACGACATCCGCGGCGAACCGCAGGGCCACTTCGTCGTGCTCGCCGGCTACGACGCCGACGACCGCGTGGTCCACGTCGCCGATCCGTACCTCGAGAACCCGATGCGCCGCCGTGCGCACCACTACGAGGTCGACATCGACCGCGTCATCGGCTCGATCCTGCTGGGAGTGCTGACGTACGACGCGGTGCTGCTGGTCGTCCGTCCCAAACGCGAGGGCCCTCGTGCGTCATGACCGCCGTCCTGCGAAACCTCATCGTCGTCCGCGACACGTCGGACTGGCCGCTCGACGTGCCCGACACGCGCGTCGTCGCCGCGAAGGACTACCTGACCGATCCGTCGTACGTCGAGCTGCCGCGGACGCGCGTGTTCAACCTCTGCCGCGCGTACCGCTACCAGAAGGCCGGCTACTACGTGTCGCTGCTCGCCGAAGCGCGCGGCCACAAGCCGACGCCTAGCGTCGCGACGATCCAGGAACTCAAGTCGCCGGCCGTCATCCGCGTCGCGTCCGGTGAACTCGAGGAGCTGATCCAGAAGAGCTTGGCGCCGATCCAGTCCGATCAGTTCACGCTGAGCGTGTACTTCGGCCGCAACGTCGCGAAGCGCCACGACGATCTCGCGGCCGCGCTGTTCCGGCAGTTCGCCGCGCCGCTGCTGCGCGCCGAGTTCGAGCGCCATCCGAAGACGGCGCGCTGGTCGATGACCGGCATCGGCTTGATCGGCTACGTCGAAGTGCCGGTCGAGCACCGGCCGTTCCTGTTCGAAGTCACGCGCGAGTACTTCGCGTGCCGGCACCGCACGACGCGCAAGCGCGCCGACACGCGGTACGACCTCGCGATCCTGTGCGACGCCGCGGCCGAAGACGCGCCTAGCGACGAACGCGCGCTGAAGAAG
>JAEUIB010000068.1 GCA_016795255.1 Planctomycetota bacterium | reverse complement strand
AACGCGGCCCGCACGGCTTCGACGACCGCCGGCGCTGTGTACGCGGTCTCGATGAAGAACCGCTGCAGCGACGCATCGCTCGGGTGATAGAGCAGCGTGCAGCGCGCCGGCAGGCCGTCGCGACCCGCGCGTCCTGCCTCCTGCGTGTACGCCTCGATCGATCCCGGCAGGTCGAGGTGGATGACCGTGCGCAGGTCGGCGCGGTCGATGCCCATGCCGAACGCGTTGGTCGCGACGACGATCGGCAGGGCGCCGGACGCAAAGCGCTCGTGCACCGCGCGCCGATCCGCATCGGACATGCCCGCGTGGTAGCAGCCCGCTTGGACTCCACGAGCGGACAACCACTGCGCGGTCTCGACCGTGCTCTTGCGCGTCGCCGCGTAGACGATCCCGGTCCCCGCCTCGCGCAGGTCTTCGAGCGCGCGCGCGAGCTTGTCCTCCTTGCGTTCGGCGCGTTCGACGACGAACTCGAGGTTCTCGCGCTCGAAGCCGCGCACGAGCACGAGCGGGTCCTTCAGGCCGAGGTTCGCCCCGATCTGGGCGCGCACCTCTTCCGTCGCGGTCGCCGTCAGCGCGAGGATCGGCGGTCGGCCGAGCGCTTGCGCCGCCGCGGACAGTCGCAGGTAGTCGGGCCGGAAGTCGTGGCCCCATTCGCTGATGCAGTGGGCTTCGTCGACGGCGAACAGTGCGGGCTTGAACCCCTCGAGCACCTTCATGAAGCGCGGCGACTTGAAGCGCTCGGGCGCGACGAACAGCAGGCGCAGTTGGCCGGCACGGAACGCCATCAGGCGGCGGATCTGTTCGTCCGGCGTCTGCGTGCTGTTGACGAACGCGGCCGGGATCGAGCGTGCCCGCAGGCGGTCGCATTGGTCCTTCATCAGCGCGATCAGCGGCGACACGACGAGCACGGGACCCGCGAACACGAGAGCCGGCAACGCGTAGCCGAGTGACTTGCCCGAGCCGGTCGGCATCACGGCCAACACGTCGCGGCCGGCGAGGACCCCGCGGATCATCTCTTCCTGACCGGTGCGGAAGCTCGGAAGGCCGAAGCGCTCGGCGAGGATCCGATCGAGGGGAATGGCCGCGGAGGGTTGCATGGAGAGCGTTTGTTCCAGGTGCTTCGCTTCGATTCAAGCGTTCGCCACAATCGGTCGCCCATTCCGTCCCGAGGTTTCCGCTCGATGTCCGCCCGTCAGCAGCCGCGTTCGTTGAAATCCCGCTTGTTCCTCGCGATCGCGGCTCCGTTGCTCGCTCTGTGCGTCGCGGAGGTCGGCGTGCGTGCGACGGGAATGGCGACGCCCCCGGGGCTCGTGGTCGTGCGCCCGGGTGAGCAACCGGGCACCGTCAGTGTCCACGCGCTCGGCATCCAGGCCGAGACGCCGCGAGCGACCCCGCCGTTCCCGGCGCGCAAGAAGCCCGGCGCGTTCCGGATCGTGTTCTTCGGCGAGTCGGCCGCGGCGGGTTTCCCGTACCTCCCGAAGTCGACCCCCGTGCGGTGGCTGCAGCTCCGCATCCAACTGCTGCTGCCGCAGCGCGAGGTCGAAGTCATCGACGCGACGATCTCCGGCATCAACAGCGACTGGATCGCGGCGGTCGCCCACGAGATGCTCGCGTTCGAGCCCGACCTGTTCGTCGTCTATCCCGGCAACAACGAGTTCCTCGACCCGTACGTCGAACGTCGCGCGAACGCGAGCCGCGTCGCTCTGCGCGAGTTCATCCGGCGCTCCGCGCTGGTGCGCATGCTGCACGACTGGACGAAGAGTTCGTCGATCGACGCGCAGTTCTCGCCCCCGCTGTATCCGGCCGGCATCGACGATGCGCCGCTCGGCGAGACGCGGGACCGTGTGCTCGACGCGTTCGCGGACAACATGGACGCGCTCGCCCGCGAGGCGACCGCGGCCGGCGTCAAGGTGATGTTCGTCCGTCCGGCGGTCGCGCTGCGCGGTTGGTCGCCGCGTGGGTCGGTGTTCACGCGGGTGCTGGATCCGGCGACGAAGGATCGCATGCGGACGCTGGTCCACGACGGCACGGTCGCGATGCGCGACGACCATTACGCCGAGGCCGAGGATCGATTCACGCAGGCCGCGGCGATCGATCCGAACGTCGCGCTGCTCGTGTTCCGACAGGCCGAGCTCGCCGAGAAGCTCGGCGACCCGACGCTCGCGTACTCGCTGTACCGCCGCGCGCTCGATCTCGACGATCGTCCGAATCGCGTCGCGCTCGGGATCGCGTCGCGCCTGCAGTCCGTCGCCGAGCGCAACGGCTCGTACTGGTTCGACTCGCACCAGGCGTTCGAGAAGTATTCGAAGGACGGCATCGTCGGTTCCGACCTCGTCATCGATCACTGCCACTTGTCGGTCGAGGGCCAGTACCGGCTGTCGACCGAGCTGCTGCTGAAGCTGTCGCAGATCGACCTGCCGGTCGCGATGAACGATTGGAAGTTCGAACACGACCTCAGCTACACGGCGTGTCTCGACCGGCTCGGCATCGAGCTGGTCACCGCGCTGCTGCCCGAACTGCAGATCGGCTTCGCGGCCGTCGTCGCGGCGATGAACGAGCCGAACGCCGAGCAGCGCCTCGAGCACCTCGCGCGCGCACGCGACCGGTTCGACACGGTGCTGCGCAACATCCCGAATCAGGCGCGCGCGATGATCGGGCGCGGCCTCGTGCGCGCGGCGAAGGGCGACGTCGACAACGCGCTGCGCGATTTCGATCAGGCGGTCGCGATCGAACCCGGCGCCGTCCGCGAGCTGCAAGACTCGCTCGCGCGGTTCGGGGTGTTCCAGACGATCCTCGACGGGGCCGGGCTCGTCGTCGTCGACGGCAAGGTGCTGCGCAAGAGCGGTCCCTGACCGGGTCCCCGAGGTCGGCGGCGGCGGCGAGCTGGAGGGTGGGCTTGATGCAGATGCGACACGAGGCGCAACACGGCGAATCGGCCGGGCACGACTTCCCGGGCCACCAGTGGCGGTCGGCGCGGCGCGAGCTACCTCTGAGCCGCGCCGACGCGTGTCGGCGTTACACTCCGGGCGCACGACGGTACGAGCACGGCAGCGAGCGGGGACGGGCATGAACGACGATTCGAACTCGGGGGCGCAAGCCGCGTCCCAGGGCCAAGATGCGTCGACGCAGGCCCACCTATGCGACCGCTGCGGCGAAGCGATGTACGAGTTCCACTGCCGGATCATCTGTCCACGCTGCGGCTACCAGCGCGACTGTTCCGATCCGTAAGGGGCATCGAGAAGGAACGCATGGCGTCGATCGACCTCGACCACACCACAGGGCTCGTGCCGATCTTCCCGCTGCCGGAGATGGCGTTGCTGCCGGGCGAGTTGATGCCGCTCTACATCTTCGAACCGCGGTATCGCCGGATGCTCGCGGACGCGCTCGCCGGAGATCGATTGATCGCGATGGCGCGCTTCGAGCCGGGCTGGGAAGGCAACTACTACGGCAACCCCGAAGTGAAGAAGATCATGGGGCTCGGCACCGTGGTCGCGCACCACGCGCAGGCCGACGGGGGCTCCGAGATCGTGCTGCGAGGGCTCGCGCGCGTGACGCTGCTCGAGGTCGTGCGCGAGATGCCGTATCGGCTCGGGCGTGTCGACACGATGCCCGAAGCCGTCTCCGACCCCGCGAAGCTGAAGCAACTGACGGCCGAGATCTTCGGCATGCTCGAATCGCTGTGTGGTCAGCAGGACCACCCGTTCGGCGATGGGGAATGCTCGGGCCTGCCGCTCGAGGAATTGCCGGGCCGCTTGGTCCCACTGCTGCAGTACGACGTCGAGACGAAGCACAAGCTGCTGTCGTGCGACGACCTCGTCTGCCGCCTCGAAGTGGTGCTGAAGGGTCTGAAGTCGCGCGAGCGACAAGCGCGCATGGCGAAGCTGCTGCGCGGCAAGATCCCGCCCGTGGATCCGAAAATGAACTGACGCTCGGGCCGCTGGGCCCTACGCCTGCTCGGGCGTCGACGCGAGCCGGGGGCCGTAGGCCCCCGGGCCCCATCACACAGAGGCCGAAGGCCGTACCGCCTTGCACCTCACGAGAGGCGGGGGGCCGGCGGCCCCCCCCCACTCGTGGGGGGCAAGGCCGTACGGCCGTCGGCCGCGGGGTGATGGGGCCCCGGGGCCGACCGCCCCCCGCGGGGTTGGTGGTGCGCCACCACCGGCCCACCGGGCCGAGGACAGC
>JAEUIB010000014.1 GCA_016795255.1 Planctomycetota bacterium | reverse complement strand
GAAACGCCGGAAGGCTCGTCGCCGTACGTCTGCACGTGCCAGGTCGAGCCTGTCGGTGACCGACGAAGGTCCGGCACCGATAGGATCGCCCGGGCGCCGGACGAGGCTCGAGTTGCGCATGGGCCGAGACATCACGAGGTTGCGAGGAGGCGAGTCATGAATCGCGTGACCGGACTGCTGTTCTCGATCGCGTTGGGCGTGCTGTTCGGGTCGTTCGTGTTGCCGATGCTCGGCGACCTGGCCCAACCGGCCGTCGCCAGTCCGCGGCCTGTCGCGACCGCCGAGGGGTTCGACGCCGACGAGCAGCGCAACATCACGGTGTTCAGCGAGACCGCGCCGTCGGTCGTCTACATCGTCACGAAGCAGACGGTGTCCGGGTTCTTCGCGACGCAGGAGGCCGCGGGCGAAGGCTCCGGCTTCATGTGGGACGAGGCGGGACACATCGTCACGAACTTCCACGTGATCAACGGCGCGAACTCGCTGGTCGTGACGCTGCATGACCGCAGCCAGTACGACGCGCGCGTCATCGGCGGCTCTCCCGAGAACGACATCGCCGTGCTGAAGATCGATGCGCCGGCGTCGAAGCTGCGCGCGATCAAGATCGGCACGAGCTCGGATCTGCAAGTCGGACAGAAGGTGTTCGCGATCGGCAACCCGTTCGGTTTCGACTACACGATGACGACGGGCATCGTCTCCGCGATCGGTCGATCGATCGTCGGCATCGCCGGCAACAAGATCGACGAAGTGATCCAGACCGACGCCGCGATCAACCCGGGTAATTCCGGCGGGCCGTTGCTCGACAGCTCGGGACGCCTGATCGGCATGAACACGTCGATCTTCGCGCCCGGAGCGAAGCAGAGCTCGGGCATCGGGTTCGCGGTGCCGGTCGACATCATCAATCGCGTCGTGCCCGACATCGTCGCGTTCGGTCAGGTCCGCCGGCCGCAGCTCGGCGTCACGTTGGTCGACTCCGAGGAGAACGGTCGCATCGCGTCGTTGCTGTATCAGATCCGCAAGGAAGGCGTCATGGTGCGCAACGTCACGTCGGGCGCCGGCGCCGAGCGTGCGGGCATCGTCGGCTTCCGCCAGGCCGGCAATCGCACGCTGCTCGGCGACGTGATCACCGAGATCGACGGCGAGCCGGTGCGCACGCGCTGGGACCTGTTCAAGATCCTGCAGAACAAGCAGGCGGGCGACGCGGTCAAGGTGAAGTTCCTGCGCTTCTCGGCGCGCGACTACGAAGAGCGCGAGGCCGAAGTCACGCTGTCGATGCCACCGGCGTAACGTCGCGCGCGCGGCCGACGGTTTTTTCCACGGACCGTCAAGTTCCGCGCGACACGCTGCCGATCCAAACTCCCGACGGATCGCTGAACGGCGGTCCCGGCCTGACTCCGAACGAAGTCGTGAGGGGCGGTTCCTGATTCGCTTCGAGCTCGGGGGTGAAGCGAGCCAGGCATCGCCGGGTCTTCAAGGACCCGCGAAGGGACACAAGGGACGAGAGAGATGACGGGCCGCGTGGGGTCTCCACGCGGCCCGTTTTTTTGTTCGGTGAGGTCGCAGGCGACTCGACGGAGGCCTGGTCGACGCCAGCCTCGACGGTCGTGTTCAGTTTCCGACGACGAACTTCACGGCGTCCCCGAGACGCGGCGTGCCGGTGATCTCGGCGGCTTGCAGCCACGCGGACCAGCCGACGAGCTGCGGATCGGCGGGCAGCACGATCGGCAGTCGCACGAAACCGTCGGACGTCTGCGTGACCGCGAGCAGCACGACGAGCTGCGACGCGTCGAGGCCGAGCGTGCCGATGACGCCGGGGATCACCGACGAACCCGGGTTCGGTGCGTACAGCAGGAACAGCGGTTGGTTCGCCGTCGACGCGAGCTGCAGCTCCGCCTGCGTTCCCGGCGCGACCCGACCCATGATCCCGACGTGCGGGGCGTCGCCGTAATCGACGATCTCGAAGTCGTCGATCAACGCTTCGGTCACGGAATCGTTCGACGGGTCCTCGGCGCGAATGCGGACGCGCATCGACGAGGTCGGCGTCACGAAGTCGGCGATGCGGAACGTGCGGCGCTCCCAGCTCGGCGCTTGAGCGGCGGCGGACTCGAGCGTCACGTACGTCGAACCGCCGTCGTTCGACAGCTCGATGCGCAGCGGATCGTCGGCCTTCGAGCACCAGTACCAGCGCGAGAGTTCGAGGCGCGGTTCGACCGCGTGCGCGAGGTCGAATCGAGGAGACGTCAGCGTCGTGACGCCGTCGTCGACGTCGTCCTGGCCGGCGGCGCTCCCGGCGTTGCCGGTGACGAAGCAGAGCTTGCCCGGGCTCGGCGTCGCGTCGAGGTCGGGCTGCGCCGGATCGGCTCCTTGCGCGATCGGCTTGGGGTCGGCGCGCGTCCACTTGCCGGTCGTCGCCGTGTCGGTCGGCACTCCGCGCGTCCAACCCAAGTCGGATTCGACGTCGTCGAACAACAAGCGCCGCGAGCGACCGACGACGATCGAACACGGGCTCGTCGTCGTGAATCCGTCCGTGGTCACCGTCAGCGCCATCGCCAAGGGTGCGCCGATCGGCGCGTTCTGCGCGATCGCGACGCGCAGCAGGCCGGTCGGCGTCTGCATCGACGACGTCGCGGCGAGCGACGTCACGGTGCCGTTGCCCTTCGTCGGCGCGACGTGACCGTCCAGCGACGCGAGCGTCACGGCGATCGGCGTCGTCGCCGCGCGCAGACCTCGGTTGCGCAGCGTGACGAGGACGTCGCCGGTCTCGCCGGGTTCGAGCACGCCGTCCCCGTCGCCGGAATTCTCGACGACGTCGAGCGCCAACACGTCGATCGCACTGCCCGCGAACTCCGCGGCGCGCAGCATCACGGCGCTCTGTTCGACCGCGGTCGCGAACAGTTCGCTCGGCGTCGGCCAGAAGCCGGTGCCGACTTCCGGAGTCCACGACATCGCGCCGTGCGCGACGTGGTGATGGTCCAGCGCCGAACCGTTGCCGAGCCCGAGCAGATTCGACACGGCGCCGATCCGATCGTCGGTGTGGGCCGCGAAGCACGCGCCGTGCTCGCGGTACAAGCCGACGTCTGCCAGCGGCGTATCGTTCGACGCGGCGAACGGGAACATCAGCAGCTCGCCGTGAGCGTGGACGCTCCAGACGACTTCGAACTGTTGAGCCGCGACGAACGCGTCCATGGCGATCGTCTCGGGCTCCGAGGTCGGGCTCGCGCCGCGGAACACCTCGCTGGCGGGATCCGGGCTCGAACCCAGATCGTCCTGGCCCCATGCGTACGCGTAGTTGCGATTGAGATCGACGCCGATCGTTCCGCCCGGGCCAGGTCGCCGGTTCTTGCGCCACAGGCCGCCGCCCGCCGGATGCGTGACCTCGTTGAACACGTAGCCGTCGGGATTCACGACCGGCACGAACCACAGCTCGCGCTCGTCGACCAGCGACGTGATGCGCGCGTCGCTGCCGTAGCTCGTCAGCAAGTGGTGCATGAACCACACGAGCGCCTGCATCGACGCGGGCTCGCGCGCGTGGTGCAGCGCGTCGAACAGCACGCGCGGTTCGGGCTCGGCGACGTCCGGATGATCGGAGATCTTCACCGCGAGGATCGGTCGGCCTTCGACGGACGTGCCGATCGACTGCTTCGCCGAGACGAGGTGCGGGTACTGCGACCGGAACTGGTCGAGCAGCGCGCCGACTTCGGCGAACGTGTAACAACCGCCCATCGCCGATTGGCCGAAGCCGGGGGGGCCGGGCAGCGTCGACGCGAACGAGCTCGCGACGCCCTTCGGCGCCCGATCGACGTCGCGCGCGAGCTGGGTCGCGCGGAATCCGAGAGCGGCCAGGCGCGCGCGGGTGCCTTGGTCGGCGAGGATCCGGACCACGACGTCGTCGCGCTCGAGTCCGTCTCGCGACCGTGAACCGAGGACGTCGAAACCTTGCCGCAACAGTCGGTCGCGTTCGGCGGCGCCTTGGAGTCGAACCTCGACGATGTCGACGCCGCCCCGTCGAGCGGGCAGCGCCAGCAGCCCGATCAGGATCGCGAGGGGCACGAGCCCCAAGATGGCTCGCCGAAGGTTCGACACGGTGTCCCGGATGCTCGATCGAAGGTGTGTCCGAAACCTATCCCACGAACACCGTGGAGGCCGCGGACGGAGCGACGAAATGAGGCGACCCGCGCACCGCCGCCTCTAGCGGACGTTGCGCGGGTCGCGATTCACGGTGAGGCTGGCCGAAAGGCCTTGCCGCTCACGACTTCAGTTCACGCCGACGAGCACGAGCACGGTGCCGGACTCGCCCGAGAAGCTCTCGAGCGCCTTCCCGACCACCAAGCCCCGCGTGTCGCCGCCGGGCGCCAGGCGCGCGGCGTGACCCGGCAGGCTCGACGTCGTCAGACGATCGCCGACCTGGATCGGGCCGTTCTCGCCGCTGACCTTCACCTTCACGCGACCACGCAGCGCGATCGCCGCGCGCGGCAGCTCCGCGAGATCCTGTTCGATCTCGCTGCGGATCTGCGTCGCCGTCGCGCGATCGCCGGCCGCCTCCGCCGCACGCGCCGCTTCGACGCGCTCGGGGAAGAACAGCTCTTCGCTGAAACCGCCGCCGAGCACGATGCCCGGCTTGTCGGTCACGATGCCGACCACCGCGCGGTCGAGCGCGCGAGCGCTCTTCGCCACGGCGCCGGGCATCGTCGCGTGTTCGATCGCGACGACGACGTCACCGGGCTCCAGCGTGCCTTCGGCCGGGAAGTACTCGGCGATGTCGAACGTCATCGAGCCGGCGAGCGTGGTGCCCTTCGTCTCGAGGTTGCCGTTCTCGCGAACGCGCAACAGACCCGAGTCGGGAGCGTGACGCACTTGCCACGCCGCGGTCGTGCCCGAGTCGACGTCGTCGTCGTCGGCGTCGAGCAGGACGGACATGCCGCCCGAGCTCGACATGCGGCGACCCGACACCGTCATCTGGCCGATGCGCAGACCGTGGTTGAAGCCGGTCGCGACCCACTCCGCATCGGTTTCGTCGATGTCGGAGGAGCGGACCGAAGCGTCGCGCAGCTTGTCGGTGTCGACGACGTTCGCGACCAGCGCGGCCGTGTCGACCGAGCTGTCCGCGAGTTCCGACGACTCGACCGAGTCGGCGTCGAGCGAGCTCGTCGTCAGCGCGTTGGCGGCGAAGTTGCCGTCGACGACCGAATCGAGAGCCACTTTCGCCGAGGTCACCGCACCGTCCGCGACCGCCGCGGTGTCGACCGCGTCGTTCGCGAGCTCCGCCGAACCGACCGAGTTCGCCGCGAGCGAACCCGCGGTCAAACCGTCGTCGGTGAAGTCGGCGTCGCCGAGGTCGCTGCCGAACTTGGCGATCGTCACGGCGCCGGCCGCGATCTTCGCCGAAGTCACCGCGCCGTCTTGCATCTTCGCCGTGCCGACCGTCGTGTCGGACAACTCCGACGCACCGACCGCGCCCGGGCCAAGGCCGCGCGCGAGGATGGTGTCGTCGACGAAGTCGGTGTCGTCGAACGTCGGGGTCGCGATCTTGTCGAGCGTGACCGCGCCGTCCGCGATCGCGGCGGTGTCGACCGCGTTGTCCGCGAGTTCCGACGCAGCGACCGAATCCGGTGCCAGCGAGCTGCCGCTCAACGCGTCGGCGCCGACCTGACCGTCGCCGAGGACGTCGCTCGCGAACTTCGCGGCCGTGACCGCGCCGTCCGCCAGCAGCGTGCTGTCCACGGCGTCGTCCTGAACCGCCGCGGTGTCGACCGCGTCGTCGGCGAGCTCGCTCGCCGCAGCCGAGTTCGCGGCGAGCGAACCCGCCGTCAAACCGTCGTTCGTGAACGAGCCGTCGCCGAGCGTGTCGGCGGCGAAATCGGACGCCACGATCGTGCCCGCGACGATCTTCGCCGTCGTGACGGCGTCGTCGTCGATGGCGGCGGTGTCGACCGCGCCGTTCGCGAGTTCCGACGCGTCGACCGCGTTGGCCGCCAGCGACGACGCGCCGATCGCGTCGTCGACGATCTGCGCGTCACCGAGAGCATCGGCGACCGACAGCTTCGCGCTGGTGACCGCGCCGTCCTGGACGGCGGCGGTGTCGACCGCGTCGTTCGCGAGCTCCGACGCCGTGACGGCGCCGGCGGCCAGCGACGTCGCGCCGAGTCCGTCGTTCGCGAACTGGACGTCGTCGAGCGCATCGGCGACCGACAACTTCGCTGCCGTGACCGCAGCCGCGCCGAACTTCGCCGTCGTGACGGCGTCGTCGTCGATGGCGGCGGTGTCGACCGCGTCGTTCGCGAGCTCGGACGAACCGACCGAATTCGCTGCGAGCGAGCCGGCCGTCAGCGCGTCGTCGGTGAACGACGCGTTGCCGAGCGTGTTCGACGCGAAGTCGGTCGCGCTCAGCGTGTTCGCCGCGAGCTTCGCGGTCGTCACCGCGCCGTTCTGGACGGCGGCGGTGTCGACCGAGCCGTCGGCCAACTCGTCCGAGCCGACCGAGTCGGCGGCGAACGAGCCGGAGGACAGCGCGTCGGCGCCGAAGTGCGCGTCGGTGAGGACGTCGGTGAGCGACGTCTTCACGGCCGTGACCGCGGCGTTCTGGATGGCGGCGGTGTCGACGGCGGCGTCGGCGAGTTCACTCGACCCGACCGAGCCGGCAGCGAGCGAGCTCGCCGTCAGCGCGTCGGCGCCGAAGTGCGCGTCCGTCAGCGTGTCGGCGAACGTGAACTTCGACGAGGTCACCGAACCGGCCTGGAACGCGCCGGTGTCGGCCGCCGAGTCCGCGACTTCCGACGACGCCGCGGCGTTCGCCGCGAGGTTGCCGGCGGTCAGCGTGTCGGTGACGAACAGCGAGTTCGTCAGCGTCGCCGCAGCGATGTCCGCCGCGACGACCGTGCCGTCGACGATCTTCGCCGACGTCACGCTGCCGGTCTGCATCGCGCCGGCGTCGACGGCGCCGTCCGCGAGTTCGGTCGCGCCGACCGAGCTCGCACCGAGCTCCGTCGCCGTGAAGTCGAACCCGAAGTCGGCCATGTCGAGCGTTCCGTCGGCGATCTTCGCGCTGGTGACGGCGTCGTCTTGCAGAGCCGCGGTGTCGACCGAGTCGTCCGCGAGTTCGGACGAGCCGATGGCGCCCGCCGCGATCTCGGCCGACGTGATCACGTCGAGCGTGAAGCGGTCGGCGTTGATCGCGCGCGACGCGAAGTCCTCGGACTTGATCGTGCCGTCGAGGATGCCCTTGCTCGTCACGGCCGCTTGCGCGAGCGAGAACGAACCGAGCATCGTCAGCGCGGCGACCGCGATCGTCTTCGCAACGGGCGAGAACGGTGAAAGCAGGGAGAAGGATGGGGCGTGCTTCATGGGGATGTGCTCCGTGATCGGGGACGTCACGGGCCGCGATCGAGCGCGGCCCGTGACCGTTCCCGAGCGACCTTCAGAAGTTGCCCACGAGCACGAGGACCGTGCCCGAACCGTCGGCGCTCGACGTCAGCGCCTTGCCGATGACCGTGCCTTCGGAGCCCGGCGTGCCCGGCACGAACTTCATCGCGTGCCCGGCGACGTTGGACGTCGTCAGCAGATCGCCGACCTGGATCGGACCGTTCTCGAGGCTGACCTTGACCGGCACACGGCCCGCGAGGGCGATGGCCGCGCGCGGCAGCGCGTCGACGGACGCGTCGATCTGCTCGCGCAGTTGACGCGCGAGCGCGACGTCACCGGCGACCAGAGCGGCGCGCTCCGCGGCGCACAGCTCGGGGAAGAACGCCTCGTCCGAGAAGCCACCACCGAGGATGATGCCCGGCTTCGTCGTGACGATGCCGATCACCGTGTTCTGGTACGCCTCGCTCGAGCGCATCACCGTGCCGGGCACCAGCGAGCTGGCGTCGGCGACGACGACGTCACCCGGCTCGAGCGTGCCGGTCGACGGGAAGAACTCGGCGATGTCGAAGGTCTGGCTGCCCGACAGCGTCGTTCCGAGCTGATCGAGGTTGCCGTTCTCGCGCACGCGGAACAGGCCCTGCGTGCCCGTGCTCGTCGCATGGCGCACTTCGAAGGCCGCGTCCGTCGTCGCGTTCGAGTCGTCGTTGTCCGAGTCGACGAGCATGCTCATGTTCGAGTCGCTCGACATCGTCACGCCACCGATCGTCAGCGAGCCGGCGCGCAGGCCGTCCGAGAAGCCGAGCGTGCTCCAACCCGCGTTCGTGACGTCGACGTCGACGTACTGGACCGAGCCGTCCGCGATCTTCGCGCTGGTGACGGCCTCGTCCTGGAGGGCGCCCGCGTCGACCGCACCGTCCGCGAGTTCGGACGAACCGACCGAGTTGGCCGCGAGCGACGCCGCGCTGATCGAGTCGTCGACGACGTACGAGTCGTTGATGAACCCGGTGGCGAGCTTCGCACCCGTGATCGCGCTGTTCTGGATCGCCGCGGTGTCGACCGCGTTGTCCGCGAGCTCCGACGCCGCGACCGAGTCGGCCGCGAGCGACGCCGCCGTCAGACCGTCGTCGGTGACTTGACCGTCACCGAGCACGTCGTTGCCCATGTCGGCCGTCCCGACCGAGCCGTCCGCGATCTTCGCCGTCGTGACGGCGTCGTCCTGGATGGCGGCGGTGTCGACCGCGTTGTCCGCGAGTTCCGACGACGTGACCGAATCCGCCGCGAGCGAAGCCGCCGTCAGCGAGTTCGCCGTGACGTTGGCGTCGGTCAGCGTGTCCGCCGCGATCTTCGCGCCGGTGACCGCGTCGTCCTGGATGGCGGCGGTGTCGACCGCGTCGTTCGCGAGCTCCGACGAGGCGACCGAGTTCGCGGCGAGCGAAGCCGCGGTCAGCGCGTCGTCGGTGACCTGGCCGTCGCCGAGGACGTCGGCGGCGACGTCGGCCGCGACGACCGTGCCGGCGGCGATCTTCGCCGTCGTGACCGCACCGTCCTGGATGGCGGCGGTGTCGACCGCGTCGTCCGCGAGTTCGGACGAACCGACCGCGTTCGCGGCGAGCGAGCCCGCCGTCAGCGCGTCGTCGGTGACCTGGCCGTCGCCGAGGACGTCGGCGGCGACGTCGGCCGCGACGATCGTGCCGGCGGCGATCTTCGCCGTCGTGACCGCGTCATCGGCGATCGCGGCGGTGTCGACTGCGTCGTCGGCGAGTTCGGACGAGCCGACCGAGTTCGCGGCCAGCGAGGCCGCCGTCAGCGCGTCGTCGGTGATGTCCGCGTCCGTCAGCGTGTCGTTCGCGATCTTGGCCGCCGTGACGGCCGCGTCGACGATCGCCGCGGTGTCGACCGCGTTGTCCGCGAGTTCCGACGAACCGACCGAGTTCGCGGCGAGCGAGCCCGCCGTCAGCGCGTCGTCGGTCACGTGCGAGTCGGTCAGGATGTCGGCCGCGAGCTTGGCCGCCGTGACCGAACCGTCCACCATCTTCGCGGTCGTGACCGCGCCGTCCTGGACGGCGGCCGTGTCGACCGCGCCGTCGGCGAGTTCGGACGAACCGACCGAGTCCGCGGCGAGCGAGCTCGACGTCAGTGCGTCGTCGGTGACCTGGGAGTCACCGAACACGTCGGCCGCGACGTCGGCCGCGACGACCGTGCCGTCGGCGACCTTCGCCGAGGTCACCGCACCATCCTGGATGGCGGCGGTGTCGACGGCGTCGTCCGCGAGTTCGGACGAGCCGACCGCGTTCGAAGCGAGCGAAGCGGCCGTCAGCGCGTCGTCGGTGACGTTGGAGTCGCCGAGGGTGTCGGCGGCGAGCTTGGCGGCGGTGACCGAGCCGTCGGCGATCGCGGCGGTGTCGACCGCGTCGTCGGCGAGCTCGGACGAACCGACCGCGTTCGCGGCCAGCGAGGCGGCCGTCAGCGCGTCGTCGGTGACGTTGGAGTCGCCGAGGGTGTCGGCGGCGAGCTTGGCGGCGGTGACCGAGCCGTCGGCGATCGCGGCGGTGTCGACCGCGTCGTCGGCGAGCTCGGACGAACCGACGGAGTTCGCGGCCAGCGAGCCGGCCGTCAGCGCGTCGTCGGTGACGTTGGAGTCGCCGAGGGTGTCGGCGGCGAGCTTGGCGGCGGTGACCGCGCCGTTCTGGATCGCGGCGGTGTCGATCGAGTCGTCGGCGAGTTCGGACGAACCGACCGAGTCCGCGGCCAGCGAGCCGGCCGTCAGCGTGTCGGCGACGACGCGCGTCGAGTCGATCGTCGCGCTCGCGATGTCGCCCGCGACGATCGTGCCGTCGAGGATCTTCGCGCTCGTGACCGAGCCGCTCTGCAGGGCGGCCGCGTCGACGGCGTTGTCCGCGAGTTCGGACGCACCGACCGACTCGGCGGCGAGGGCCGACGCGTCGATGCTGTCCGCCGCGATGTCCGCAGCGGCGATCGTGCCGTCCGCGACCTTCGCGCTGGTCACCGCATCGTCCTGGATGGCGGCGGTGTCGACCGAATCGTCGGCGAGTTCGGACGCCGTGATCGCGTTCGCCGCGATCTCGGCCGAGGTCAACGCATCGAGCGCGACGCGATCGGCAGCGATGGTGCGCGACGCGATGTCGACGCTCTTGATCGTGCCGTTCTTGATGTTCGAACTCGTCACCTTGCCGGCTTCGGCCGCGGCGGTGAGCAATCCGGCGCTCGCGAGAGCGAGCAGGAGGCGTCGAGCGATGGGCGTCAACTTCATGATCCGTACTTCTCCGGTTCGGTTGAGGAAATCGTGTTCGTCTGGCCCCGTCGGGGCGTCGGAATGCGATGTGGCGCACACCGACGCGCTGGCGATCCCGATTCCCGTGAGGGCATTCGAGGCGCGTTTGTTCGTCCGTCCGTCGAATCGAACGTGAGAAAAAAACCGAGCCGAAGATCCGGATCGTTCGCCGAGGCCGTGTCCGGCTCGGGGGCTCGGCTTCAAGAAAATGCGGCGGAGCCCCTTCGGTTTCGGCCGACTCTTGCCGATACAGCGGCAGCACGAACTGTCGACGAATCGACGGGAATCGCGCGACGATCCCCGATCGCGCGCGCCTCATCAGGAGACCACTCATGTCGCTCGCACTCGCACTCGCGTTGTTCGCTTCGCTGCCTCTCGGTCAGAGCCCCGCCAAGCCGCAGGTGTCGCTGCGTTCGGCGCTCCGCGTCGACGGAGTCGACGTCGTCGCCGTCGAATCGGCCGCTCGCGCGCTGCCGCAGGCCGAACTGGCGAAGATCGCGGCCGACCCGAAGCTGCTCGCCGCGCTGAACGACAAGCACCTGATGCACGTCGCGACGATCGAGTCGACGACGCCGGTCGCGATCGGCGGGGCGTTCCTCGGCGCCGGCTCGCATTCGATCGCGCTGGCGGTCAGCGCGCAGGGATTGACGGTCCGCCTCGGCGTCGACGGCGACTCGATGACGTTCGGCGAGGACGCGGTGAGCTCCGACTACGTCGCGCGTCCGACGTTCACGATCACGAGCGCGAACGACGGCGCCACGTACGCGCTGGCCATCGCGTTCGCGCACTGGTCGGGGACGCTGCCGATCCGCGTCGGCAACGAAGTCGTCGCCGACATGAACAACGTCGCGTTCGATCTCCTGCAGCAGAAGGACGCGACCGCCGCGCACGCGCGCAACGCGCTGCGCCTGGCGCGGATCGCGTCGGAAGCCACCGAATTGCGCGAACCGCGTGTGCTCGACACGTTCGCGCTCGCGCTGTTCAAGAACGGTCACGTCGACGACGCGATCAAGGTCCAGAAGCGCGCGCTCGAGCTGCTGCCGGCCCAGGACGCGCTGCGCGCCGAGGCGCAGAAGCGCTTGGCGTGGTTCGAGAACCAGAAGCGCGGGTGAGAGCGGAGAGCCGCCGGGGGGCCGCCTCAGAGGCCGTTAAGAAATTGGGGGCCGCCCCCAATTTCTTCACGACCGAACCCACAAGGTGTCCGAGGCGGCGGCAGCCGCCGTACTCACAGGTGAATCGCGTCGGTCCAACGCGAATCATCTTTGGATTCGGCGACTGCCGTCGCCGAGCAACACCTGGTGAGGCCGAGAACGTGAATCAATCGGATTGATTCACGTTCTCCTAGCGCGGGCTACGCCCGCAACCGAAGTTCGAGAACGGCGTCGATCCTCGGGTAGGACGGTTGTTGCTTAACGACACCCGTCACCACAAGGACGACGCCGTGGACAGATTCGTAGCGCGTTATCCCTCCGCCGTCACGGCGGTTCTTTCCGGCTTCGACCGGCTGGTGTTCCGCGGCTGGCTGCTTCGCCTGATCATGAACGGCGGCATGTACGCGTTCTTGTGCCGCGCGGGCGTGAAGCTGCTCGACTTCAAGTCGTTCGTGCTCGACGCCAGCCAGCGCGTGAGGGACGCGGCGCTGCTTGCGGCGCGTGAGCAAGACCGTCCGATCAGGTATCTGGAATCGAGCACGATCGACAAGGAAGCGCTCGCACGACGCCTGCTCGAGGAGCATCCGATCGAACAGGGTTTGATCTGCGCGCTCACCGCCGTCGAGCCATGCATGAGCTTCGAGTACCACCGCTCACCCGATCCGAAGGAGCGCGGTCTCAAGCTCCGCCATCGCAAGTGCCTCCACGTCTACCAGTACTGGTGCCATCCGACCTTCGGCTTCATGAACGCCCGAATCCAGACCTGGTTTCCCTTCAACATCCAGATCTGCATCAACGGGCGAGAGTGGCTCGGCACGCAATTACGAGCTCTGGGCGTGACCGCCTTCAAGCGCAACGACAACTGCTTCACATGGCTTGGCGATCCCGATCTGGCTCAGCGCTTGATGGACCAACAACTCGAAACCCATTGGCCGCGAGCGCTCGACTCGATCGCGCGCATGCTCAATCCGTTGCATCGAGCCATCTTCGAATCGTGGCCCATGGACTACTACTGGACCGCGTATCAGAGCGAGTGGGCTACCGACGTCCTCTTCAAGGATCCCAAGTCGTTGGCCGCGATCTATCCCGCGCTGACCGCGCATGCGACTCAACACTTCAAGAGTCCCGACGTCATGCGATTCCTCGGCAAGAAGGCGCACGGCAACTTCACGGGTGAGCTCGTCACGAGTTTCAAAGACCGCGCCGAAGGCGTGCGCGTCAAACACTGGGTCGGTGGCAACTCGCTCAAGATGTACGACAAGGCCGGAAGCGTCCTGCGCGTCGAAACGACGATCGCGAAGACAGCTGGTTTCCAAGTGCTGCGCCCGCCTCACGACGATCCCAAAGGCAAGCTGGCGTATCGACCGATGCGCAAGTGCGTCGCCGATCTGCATCGCCGCGCGCAACTTTCACAACGCTCGAACGAGCGCTACCTCGACGCGCTCGCGGAAGTCGACGACACCACTCCCCTGAAAGACATCTTCGATGAAGTCTCCAAGCCCACGACGTACCGCGAGCGTCGTGTGCGAAGTCTGCGGATCGGCGATCGGACCGACATCGCGCTGCTCGAAGTCTGTGCGCGCGGCGAATTCGCCACCGCCGGCTTTCGCAATCGAGACATTCGAGCGCGTCTGTTTCCCGCGAGCAGCTGCACGTCGAAAGACGACATCCGAAGACTTGCCGCAAGAACCAGCCGCCTGATTCGCATCCTGCGAGCACACGGAGTCATCCAGAAGATCCAGAAGACGCATCGCTATCGACTCACCGCGAGGGGGCGGCTCCTCGCCGCCGCTCTCTTCGCGGCGCGAGAAGTCAGCCTCAAGCGGCTCATCGGTACTGCCGCGTGAAG
>JAEUIB010000010.1 GCA_016795255.1 Planctomycetota bacterium | reverse complement strand
ACGACCACGCTCGTGACTGCGATCGTCGCTCCGCAAGCCGTGGACATCGATGCCGACGGCACTTGCGAACTCGCGTTCGTGAACGTCGCCGGGAAGCTCGCCGTGCACTCGGTCGCGGCCACGGGAACGTGGACCAGCGTGGTTTCGATGCCCTCGTACTCTGGCTCCGTCCGGACCTACGTCCACGCCGACTTCGACGGTGACGGCGACGGTGACTTCGTGGTGTTCACGGGCGCGACCGGCCCCCAGAACCTTCGATTGCTCCGCGCGAGTGGCGGCAACGCCTACGTCGCGGGGCCGACGACCGCGTTGACCCCCGGCTCGATCGTCGCGAGCGCCCAGTGCGCCGCCGTCGACGTCGACCAGGACGGTGACCTCGATCTGGCCTACGCGCGCGCGCTGCCGACGGGAATCCAGATCGCGCGCAACGATGGAACGGGCGCGTTCACGCTCGACACGACGCCGCTTCCGACCGCGTCGCCGTTCGCGATCGCCGATCTCGACGGGGATCGTGATGGAGACCTGGTCGGCTTCTCCGTCGTCGGACACATGACGACGCTGACGAACGACGGCAGCGGGCAATACCTGACATCCGTGCCGGATTCGATCGTCGCGAGGAACGCGATCGCGATCCGCCTCGCGCACGTCGACGGCGACGATGCCATCGACGCCCTCGTCGCGACCTATGACGCAACGGCGCCGGCCGGACTCGCGGTGCGCGTGCTCACCGCGCTCGGAATCGACGGGGGCGGATTCAAGGCAGCTCCGGGCACGACTCCGCAGAACACCAACTATCCTGCGCTGGCGGTCGGCGACGTCGACACCGACGGCGTGCTCGAGGCGGTCCGCTCGATCGCGTCCCAACTCGAGACGTCCGAGTGGGATGGAAACCTCGGCTTCGCTTCCCCCAAGATCGCGATCGCTCCGGCAAGCGATCGCATCGAGCTCGTCGACCTGAACCAGGATGGACTGCTCGATTGTGTCGGGGATGCTCGACTGGCCTCGAATCAGCCGTTCGGGATCAGCGTCTCGATGAACCAACACGGTGCGCTGAGCAATGCCGTGTCGATCTTCGCGTCGAAGCCCGCCGTCCTGGGGCACCAATCGGATTTCGCGCTCGGCGACTACGACGGAGATGCGGATCTCGATGCCGTCGTCGTCGGCTGGCCGACGGCGGCGGGGCTGCAGGTCCACGCGTTGCGCCAGATGGTGAATCAGAACGGTGCTCTCGTGCCGGTGCAGGCCCTGGTCCCGGCGACGACGATGCTGGACGGGAACCTCGATCACATCGCCACGGCGGATGCCGACAACGACGGTGATCTCGACCTGTTCGTCGGCAACGTCGGTTCGAACGCATCCGACGTGGCGCTGCTGATCGGTGACGGACAAGGGGGCTTCGTGCCGACATCCGCGCTCCCGATCAAGCTGTCGAGCCAGAGCCAGTCACTGCGCGTGATCGACCTCGACGGGGATGGAGCCGTGGACGTCTTCGGCTCGGACCTGCAGAACAAGATCACCGTGCTGTACGGAGTCGGGAACGGTTCCTTCGCCACGAACGCGGTGCTGGCCGGGCTACCAGGCTTCACGCGCGACGTGCGGTTCGCCGATTTCGACGACGACGGACTTCTCGACGCGTTCGCCGTTCGCGACCCGAATGGCGTGCCGTTCGTGAGGCAGACGACGCCGCGTTCGTTCGCGCCGGTCCAACACTCGAGCGGCGGAACGAAACTGCTCGATGCCGTGCCCGTCGATCTCGACGGGGACGGCCGCGCCGACTTGGTCGGCATCCGCGACGGCACGCTCCCTCCGTTCGCGATGCCGCGCCTCTGCAGTGGCCCGACGATGAATGTGGCCCACGCGTGCGCCGGTTCCGGAGGTTTCGAACCGACGCTGTCGGTGCAGAACTGCCCGATTGCCGGATCCTCGCTCGAGTTCACGATCGACGACGCGCTCGGCGACACGCGCGGCTTCCTGCTGATCTCGACCGGCGTCACGCCGATCCCGTTCAAGACCGGCTGCGCACTCGACCTGAACTTCCCGGTGACGAACGTCGCGACCTTCGCGACGTCGGGCTTCGGCCCCGGCAACGGCGAAGCGTCGATCGCGTATCCGCTGCCGCTCGCTCTCGCGGGCACGACGTTCGCCGCGCAGGCCGTCGTGCGTGATCCCGCGAGTCCGAATCAAGCCGTCGTGACGAACGCCGTCGTCGTCGAGGTCGAGTAGGCGGCGCGGGCTGCCATCGGATCGAGTCCCGGTTCCCGAGGTCACCGACGGCGACTCGGA
>JAEUIB010000861.1 GCA_016795255.1 Planctomycetota bacterium | reverse complement strand
GGTCGACGACCGCGAACTCGCGCATCCCCCACGGTTTCGTCTCCAGCGCATCCACGCGAGGGATGCCGGTGCGCGGCAACTCGGCCGCGGACATCGAGCGATAGGCGCGCTCGACGTCGCAAAGGCGCAGGTAGCAACCCGCGGAGGACTGCGCCGGCACCAGCGTGTCGTCCTTGAAGAAGTGCAGTTCGATCGTGCCCCGCCGCAGGATCGCGTAGTCGCGATTGAACGCGTGCGCACCGCCCTCGAAGCCGAGCTGCGTGTAGAACGCGACCGTGGCGGGGATGGAGCGCGACGGAAGGGTCGGGATCGCGATGTCGGTATGGGGCATGGGATTCACGGCGCGCTCAGGGAACAGGACGCGGTCTCCGAAGTCCAGCATGTGGGGTGGACATGACGCCCAGGTCCGCCGCGTCCTCACTCGTTCTTGCGAGCGTCGTTCATGCGCCGGCACTCCGCGAGGGTCTCGACGAGCAGGGCTCGATCTTCGATCCGGTCCTCACGATCGCGCAGCAGCTTGTCGGCTCGCTGCGCCTCACCGGCGCGCATCATCACCTTGGCCGCCTCGAACCAGACGGTCTCGTCCCATTCCCCCGCGTCGATCGCCCGCTGATAGAACTCCATGGACTCGCCAAGGCGGTCCGCCTCGCTCAACAACCGCGCGAGTTCGACCAAGCACACGCGTCGACGGGGATCACGGCGCAGCGCATCGCGTAATGCCGCCTCGGCTTCGTCGGGCATCGTCGCGGGGTTTTTCGCGAGCGCTTCGGCCATGAGTGCCGCGCCTTCCGAGCACTCGGGCCGCATCTCTCGATACAAGCGCAGCGTGTCGAGCGCCCACTCCGTGAACAGCAACTCGAGTTGCCGCCGCGCGAGTCGCAGCAGGTTGCTCGGGTCCGCGAGGTCGTCGACATGGACTTCTTCGGCCATGGCGTAGACGTCGAAGCGGCGGCTCGTGCGGATCCACGTCCCGAAGTCGACGCGCGGTTTGGGTTCACCTCGCGCCTTCGCGTCGCGTCGCTCGAGGCGGGACTTCGGAAGAGCCTCTCGAGGAGGCGGATCGACGCCGTCGGATTCGTGGGTGTCCATGCCGCGCAGAACGCAGGCCGGGCGTGCGAGTTCCGGGACTCGTTTTCGCCGAATCGACGATTCGCCGAGCGCACGCTCGGAGACGTCGCGAACGCCCTGATTGCCACGCGAGGCCATCGGCAGCCGCACCGCGCGCGAGTGTCCACGCGCGCACGCCCAGGCTGTGGAGCAATCGCGCTCCGCCTCGATCCGAATGGGTCGTCCGGGCTCACACCCGCGTCCAATGCATGACCCAACTCTCCTCCCACGTCTTGCCGTCGTCGCGCGACACCGCTTGGTACCAGCGGCACGAGCGCGGCGTGATCTGGTCCCACGCGCCGCGCACGATGATCGGCGTCTCGCCGTCCTTGTCGTCGCCGTCCCACAGACCGACACCGTCGACGAAGCTCCCCCATGCGGGCACGGATCCGACGACGCCGCTCTTCGCGTTGACCCAGTAGTCGGCCCACAGCTTGGACTCGAGGTCCAGCACGCGCAGGCCCATGCCGCTGAAGTCGCGCACGGGGATGCGCAGCTCTTCGATGCTGACGAGGCCGCCGAGGATCGACGTGACCGTCGCCTCGCCTTCGAACTCTTCGAAGCCGCCGCCGGTGCGCGGCTGCTTGTTGTGGATCTTCCATTCGCCGGTCAGGAAGTCGAAGTCGCCGAGCTTGCCGGTCGGCGCCGGCTTCTTGGCTTCGGCGCGCGCGACGTTCGCGCCGAGCGAGCCGGCGACGGCCAGGCCAGCCGCGATTTGGAGCAAGCCTCGGCGCTGAGGATCGGTCGGAGCCTCGGAGTTCATGGTCATGCCTCGGGGTTGAGCGTTCGGCATCGCGAACGCGGACTCGCGGCAACGCTCGCCACCGTGGCGGGAGCTGGACGCGACTCCGGCATGGTCGAGCCTCACCCTGACACCGAACGTCAGGGTTTGCGGCGCGTGCGTTTCTTCGGCGCGTAGAGCGCGGCCGTCTCGGACGCCATCCGACGCATCCGCGCGACCAGTGCGGGCGGCGCGACCGCCACGACGTCCGGACCGAGGCGGAGGAGTTCGCTCGCCGCCGCGTCGACCGACTCGATCGGGATGCGCAGCGCATGCCAGCCGTCGCAATCCGCGGGGCCTGCCGCGGCGACGGCTTCGGCCATCGCGTGGCTCGAGCGACCGAGCGCTCGCAGCGCGGTGGGTCGCGCCTCGATGCGCGCTTCCATCGACAGCATCCGCGATTCGTAGTCGCGCGCGAATCGTCTCCAGTAACGACGCAGGTCGAACTTCCGTGGCAGGGGCGCCGCGACGTCCTCGACGCGCAGGCTCTCGATCGACCCGACGCGATACGTGCGGGGCTGTCCGTCGACCGCGGCGACGAGGTACCAAAGGCCCGCCTTCTGCACGAGGCCGAGCGGCGCGACGGTCCGCTCGACGATGCCTTTCCAACTGTCGTAGCGCAGATGCAGCATGCGCCCGGTCCACACGGCGAGCGCGAGTTCGGGCAAACGGCGCTGTTCGTCGGGCCCTTGGAACCACGCGACGGGATCGAGGTGGAAACGCGCCGCGACGCGCTGCGCCTCGCGCGCGGTGTCCTCGGGCAGCGACGCCAACAGCTTCATGCGCATCGTCTCGAGCGCGCCGCCGAGCCCGAGCTGCTCGGCCGCGAACGGCGCTCCCGCGAGGAACAAGCTCTCCGCTTCGGGGCGATCGAGCCCGGTCAGGCGCGTCCGGTATCCGTCCCGCAGGCGGAAGCCGCCGCTGCGGCCGCGCTCGGCGACGACCGGCACGCCCGCGCCCGCGAGCGCGTCCATGTCGCGGTAGATCGTCCGGACGGAGACTTCGAACGTGGCCGCCAGCGCCTGGGCCGACGCGTGCCCTTCGGTCTGGAGGCGCAGCAGGATCGACAGCAGGCGACTCGAATGCATGCGCGCAGTCTGGCACGCAATGTGGACACCGCGTGGCCGGATTTTGGAGCGAGGACGCGTCGCGTGGGAAACGTGGAGCGCGGGCGCCACACGACTCCTTCGAGCCCTCTCACCCGGTCGTCACGAGCCGGTAGCCGAGATCGAGTTCCTCGAGCTCCGACAGCGCGGCGTGGCGACGATGCCACGCTCCGGTCTCGAGGTCGCTTCGCAGCTCGTCCAAACCTCGTTCGACGTCGCCGAGCTTGTGGAACGCGGAGATCGCGTGCCGCACCGACTCGTCCAAGTACGCCTCGGGTCGTCGCCAGTACGCGCCGAGGAATCCGTCGGTGCAATCGTGCGGAACGAGGACGGGCTCGACGCGGATCGGCCCCAGCTCACGCTCGAGTTCCGCCATCGACGGGAAGATGCGGCGGTCGGTGTCGAGGATCTCGGGGAAGTAGTCGTCGACCAGCCAGAACCCGGAGGTACCCGGATCCCACGTCAGGATCGCGACACGGCGGCGCGCCACGCGCGCCATCTCGCGGATGCCGGCGCGTCGGTCGGGCCAGTGATGCACGGTCAGGAATGCGGTCGCCGCGTCGAATGCTCCGTCGCGAAACGGCAACGCGGTGGATGCGGCTCGAACGACGGGCGCCGCGCCGCGAGGCCGCTGACGGATCATCACGGCGGAGGGCTCGACGGCAACCACGCGTCGATCGCGCGGCTCGTACGAGCCCGATCCCGCGCCGACGTTGACGACGGAAGCGCAACCGTCCAGCGCAGTGAGGATCGAGCGCTGCACGCGCGGATCCGGCCGTCGATGGCGCGCGTAGCCGGTGCCGATCGCGTCGTAGATCTCGGTCATGTCGGGGCCACTCGGGGAGTCGGAAAGGCG
>JAEUIB010000839.1 GCA_016795255.1 Planctomycetota bacterium | reverse complement strand
CGCTCGGTTCGAATTGGACGGTGTTCGTTACGCATTGAACGCGAACGACGGCGACCACACGTTGCATGGCGGGCGTGTCGGTTTCGATCGTCGCCTGTGGGACGCGTCCGTTCGGTCCGTACGCGGCGTTCCCGGCGTGCGATTCACGTTGCGTTCGGCGGCGGGCGACGAGGGCTTTCCCGGCGACGTCGAGGTCACGCTCGACGTGACGTTGGTCGGCGGCGTTCTCGAATTGCGCGAGAGCATCCGCGTGTCGCAGCGGACGCCGGTCGCGCTGACGGCGCATCCCTACTTCCGTCTCGGCGGCTCACCGGGCAGCTCGATCCTCGATCACGCATTGAGCGTCGCCGCGCCCGACGTGCTGCCGGTCGATGCGGCATTGATCCCGACCGGCGAGCGGCGACGCGTCGACGGCACGGCGTTCGATCTGCGCACACCGAAGCGCATCCGTGACGCGATCGATGCGCTCGGTCGTGGATTCGATGATTGCTACTTGCTGGCCGACGCCGCGCGACCGTCGACGCGCGCAGCGAGCTTGCTCGATCCGAAAAGCGGGCGACGTCTCGACGTCTGGTCGACCAAGCCCGCGCTGCAGGTGTACACGGGCAACTTCCTCGACGGTTCGATCGTCGGGAAGCGCGGCGAGCGCTACGCGATGCACGCGGGGATCTGCCTCGAAGCGCAGTACCCGCCGAACGCCGTGAACGAGCCGTCGTTCCCGTCGCCGATCGTCGAGCCGGGTCGCGACGTGACCCACGTCACGCGCTACGTCCTCGGTGCGTGATCGGTCTCGGAACGGAACGAGGCCGCCGCGCCTCCAGATCGAAGTCCACGATTCCGTCGTGGCTGCGGCCGGCTGCGAACCGCGCAGGCTTCGTCGGACCGACTCACCGACTCTCTCCGTGGAGTCGCCTCGTCGATCCTCCTCGCCTGCGCACTTCTCGCTCGGCCTCGCGGCATGACGGAATCATGAACTTCGATCCAGCAGCGCGGCGGCCTCGTTGTCGATCGATGCGATCGACTCGATCACTTCCCCTTGTAGTGATATCGCGCGGCGCGCTTCACGCCGGTCATCTTCCAGCTCTTGTTCTTGCGCAGCTGGATCATGACGACCTGCTTCGACTTGAAGCCCCGGCGCGCCATCGCGGACACGATGTCGGGACCCTTGATGTCGGCGACGTCGGCCTTGTTCATCTCCTGACCGATGTCGTCGAGCGCCTTCTGATAGTCGTCGGCGGACATGCGTCCACCGGCGCCACCGCTGGACGCGCGCGCGGCGCCGCTGCCGGCCGGGCGACCGGGCTTGCGGCCGCGCTTCGCGCCGGGCTTCGGACCGCGCTTCATCGCCGGGACGCCGCTCTTCGTGAGCTTGACCGGCGAGCCGTCGACCGCGATGCCGAGAGCCGCCAGTTCCTTTTCGGCGCCCGCGAGGTCGAGCCGAGCCGCTTCGATGGCCTTGTTCGCCTTGGCGCGCTGCTCGATGAGTTGCTCGATGCGAGCGAACGTCTGCTTGTCTTCGCGCAGCTTCATGAGTTCGTTGAGAGTGATCGCCACGGTCGTGGACCTCGTTTCGTTCGTAGGGGTTTGGAAAGACGTCTGGCAATTAAGGAGACGGCCACAACATACGAAGTCGATTCGATGAAGCAAGCATCGAGTCCCGGACGAGTCGACGCAGCCGAATGCGCTGTTTCGCGGGGTGGAGGCCAGGACCCAGGAGGCGACGAGTGCCGGGCCCGGCGGTCGCCTACGGAGACGCCCTCGCGACGGCAATTCGCTCGTCGTCGATCCCGGGATCCAGGCGGAGGCGCCTGGTGGGGCTTTCCGCCGCTTCCGCGGAGGTGTCGAAAAAAGCGATTCGGCTCAAGTTCGGGGCGAAAGGTCGTCGATGCCGCTCGACGACGGAGTTCCGGCAAGCGTCCTGCGGGATTCGTCGACGGTCGTTACCCCTCCCGATGGTTGGAGCTCTCCGAACGTGCACCTTCGATCCTTCCGCCGCGCCTTTTCGTTGATCGAACTCATCGTGGTCGTCGCGATCCTCCTGCTGCTCGCCGGCGTCCTCGTGCCGCTGGTGACGAAGGAGCTCGACGCCGCGCGGATGGCTCGCGCGCAGACGGACATGAAAACGACGGCCGACGCGTTCAATCGGTACTACTCGCACACGAGTACGTGGCCGGGCAATTCGAACGTCACGCCGAAGCAGTTCGCGGCGAGTTCGACCAGCGGCAACCTGACCGGCTACGCGTGCCTCTACACCAACTCGTTCAATCGCAAGGGTTGGAACGGCCCGTACTTGAACAGCGGCGTGTCGAACGGCGGCTCGTGGACGATCGCGGTCGCGGGCTCGGGCTCGACGGCGGCCCGCGGGCTCGTCGATCCGTGGGGCAACCTGTACCGCGTCTACACGTACGCAAAGAACACGGCGATCGGCGCGGGCGGCGGCATCGTGCTGCATTGCGCCGGGCCGAATCTGCAATTCGAAATGAACGCCACGCAGTGCGCGACCGGAACCATGGTCGGCGACGACCTGCTCCAAGTCGTCACGCGAGGCTTGTGAGAGACCCACGATGATGCTGGCGCAGCTCGAGCCGAGTCCCGATCCGCAATCGGCCGCCGTTGCGCCGCTTCCTCCGTCGTTGTCGGTCGTGATCCCCGCGCGGGACGAAGAGCGCCGCCTCGGCGCCTCGTTGCTGCGGCTCGCGCGGTATCTGGAAGCTCGCTCGGTCAGCGCCGAAGTGATCGTCGTCGACGACGGCAGTCGCGATGCGACGGCTCTCGTCGCCGAAGGGCATTCCGAGTTGTTCGACGTCCTGCGCGTCGTCCGGCCGTCCAGTGCCGGCGGCAAGGGCGCGGCGATTCGCGCCGGCTGGCTCGCGGCTCGCGGCGCTCTCGTGTTGACGTTGGACGTCGATTCGGGAACTCCGATGGAAGCGTTCGAACGACTCGAGGCGTCGATCCGCCGCGGATCGGACATCGCGATCGGCGCACGGTCGTGGGCCTCCGCTCCGGCTTCGCTGGGAGCACGATGCGCGAGAGTCGCCGCGCGCGGTCTCGCGACGGTCGCCGCCACGTTGGTCCCGACCGGGATCCGCGATACCCAGACCGGCTTCAAGTTGGTTCGCGGTTCGATCGCGCGTGAATTGGCCCGCCTGTCGGAGATCGACGGCCGAGCGTTCGACGTCGAAGTGCTGGCGCTCGCTCGACAGATCGGACTCCGCATCACCGAAATCGAACTACCGTCGCGCTGCCCGCGGCGGCCGAGTTGGCGCGAGGTCGCGCAAGTCCCGCGGACCGTCGCCGACCTGGTTCGTATTCGACGCCGGATCGTGCGTCAGCGTCGCTCGCGACTCCCCGATCTGCATCGCAGTCCGCGACTCTGCTGACGTGCTCGCCCGACCACCGACGGGCGCTTTCGTAGCGAGTCGTCAGGCCAGCAGCGGCGCGAACACTTCGCCGTGTACGTCGGTCAGGCGGAAGTCGCGCCCCTGCGATCGATACGTCAGCCGCGTGTGCTCGAGTCCGAGCAGGTGCAGCAGAGTCGCGTGCAGGTCGTGCACGTGCACCGGATCGCGCACCACGAAGTAGCCGAGCTCGTCGGTCTCGCCGATCGTGATTCCGCGCTTCACGCCGCCCCCGGCGAACCACATCGTGAACGCGTGCGGATGGTGATCTCTGCCGAGGAACTGCGAGCCGTCGCGCTCTTCGTTCATCGGAGTCCGTCCGAACTCTCCGCCCCAGACGACGAGCGTCTCGTCGAGCAGACCTCGGCGCTTGAGGTCGCGCACGAGCGCGGCGCAAGCTCGATCGGTCTGCGCGCAGCGCTCGCGGAGCGACGTCAGCAGATCGTCGTGCGTCCCGGTGCCGTGACTGTCCCAACCGCGGTGGTAGAGCTGCACGAAGCGAACGCCGCGCTCGATCATCCGGCGGGCCAGGACGCAGTTGTTCGCGAACGAGGCTTCGCCCGGCGTCGCGCCGTACTCTTCGAGCACCGCGGCCGGCTCGGTCGACAGATCGGCGAGTTCCGGGGCGCTGGTTTGCATACGGAACGCCATTTCGTACGCGGCGATGCGCGTCGCGATCTCGGGGTCGCGCACCGTGTCGAGGCGCCGGCGATTCAGCGCACGCAACGCGTCGAGCCCGCGTCGGCGCGAGTCGCGCGCGACGTCGGGCGGATCGTTGACGAACAACACCGGGTCGCGGCCGGAGCGGAACACGACGCCCTGATGCTCGGTCGGCAGGAAGCCGGATCCCCAGCACGAGTAGCCACCGCTCGGCTGCCCGCCGCCGGACAACAGCACGACGAACGCCGGAAGATCCGCGTTCGCGCTGCCGATGCCGTACGACAGCCACGAGCCGAGACTCGGTCGCCCGATGCGCGCGAAGCCGGTGTTCATGAACAGCTCGGCCGGCGCGTGGTTGAACTGGTCGGTCTTCACCGAGCGCACGATCGCGAGCTCGTCGGCGATCGACGCCGTGTGCGGCAGGAGTTCCGAGATCTCGGCGCCGCTGCGACCGTGTCGCGCGAACGCGAACGGCGAGCCGAGCAGCTTCGGCGTGCCCTTGATGAACGCGAACCGCTCACCGTTGGTGAACGACTCGGGGATCGGTTGGCGGTTCCGCTCGACGAGCATCGGCTTCGGATCGAACAGGTCGATCTGCGACGGGCCGCCGTTCATGAACAGGTGGATGACGGACTTCGCGCGCGCTCGGAAGTGCGGCGGCCGCGCCGAACCCGCGCCGGCGGCGAGCGCGTCCTTCGCATCCAGAGAGGCGAGGGCGATCGAGCCGAGACCGATCCCGCAATCGCGGAGCCATTCGCGGCGCGTGCAGCGGCGGGGTTCGAGTTCGTCGCGCATGGTTCAGCTCCGCGTGATGGTCTCGTCGAGGTTCAACAACACGCCGGCGACGACGCGCCACGGTGCTTCGATCGCGTCGGGATGCGCGGTGCGCTCGCTCGCGAGGAGATCGAGCAAGGTGTCGAGCTCGACCGCGTCCGGCACACGTGACGTCGCGCGGCGGAAGCCGTGGACGATGCGCTGCGCGTCGGTCGCGTCGGCACGTTCGAGCATGCGGCTCGCGAGCGCGTGCTGCGCCTCGACGAACGCGGGGTCGTTCAACAGCACGAGCGCCTGCAGCGGCGTGTTCGAACGAGGGCGTGTGGCGATGCACGTCTCGCGGCTCGGCGCGTCGAACGTCACGAACGACGGGTACGGAGCGGTGCGTCGCCAGAACGTGTAGAGCCCGCGTCGCAGTCGATCCTCGCCGGCGCTCTCGACCCACCGATCGTCGTTGTAGATCATCGTCCAGATGCCGTCCGGCTGCGGCGGGAACACGCTCGGCCCGCCGCGCTTGCGCGACAGGATGCCGCCGACCGACAGCGCGACGTCGCGAACGACTTCCGCCTCGACGCGGACTCGCTGCGCGCGCGCGAGCAGCCGATTCCCAGGATCCGCGTCCAGCGTCGCCGCGTCGGCGATCGACGATTGGCGATACGTCGCCGACGTGACCAAGAGGCGCAGGAAGCGCTTCACGCTCCAGCCGTCGCGGACGAACTCCGAGGCCAGCCAGTCGAGCAGTTCCGGATGCGTCGGCGGATCGCCCTGCGTCCCGAAGTCGTCCAGCGTCGCGACGAGCGGTCGCGCGAGGGCGATGCCGAACAGTCGATTCGCGAGGACGCGCGGCGGCAGTGGGTTGCTCGGATCCGTCAGCCACGCGGCGAGCGCCGCGCGGTCGCGGCCGTCGCCGGTCGGTCGCGGCAGGAACTCCGGCGTGCCGGCGTCGACGGCGACCGTCGGCGACAAGAAGCTGCCGCCGGCGAACACGTGCGTCGTGCGCGGCGTGTCGGCCTTCTTCATCACGAGCGTCGACGCTTGAGTCGCCGCGCCGTCGGCCGCGGGCGGACCGGGAACGGTTTCGGTCGCGCCGCCGGCGAGCGAGCCGTGCGACGTCGGCACCGTGTCGGGCTCGTCCTGGTTCAGGAACGCGAACAGGCGGAAGTAGTCGCGTTGCGTGAACGGGTCGTACTTGTGGTCGTGGCAGCGAGCGCACGTCAGCGTCGACCCGAGCCAGACCGCGCCGATCGTGTTCAGGCGATCGGCGACCGCTTCGACGCGGTACTCCTCGGGATCGACGCCCCCCTCTTCGTTGATCATCGTGTTGCGCAGGAAACCGGTCGCGATGCGATCCGTCGCCGACGCATCGGGCTGGAGATCGCCGGCGATCTGCTGGCGCGTGAACGCGTCGAACGGCACGTCCTCGTCGAACGCGTCGATCACCGCGTCGCGCCACGGCCACATCGAGCGTCGGCCGTCCTTCTCGTACCCGTGCGTGTCCGCGTAGTGCGCGAGGTCGAGCCACGTCCGCGCGAGATGCTCGGCGTACGCGGGCGACGCCAGCAACGCGTCGACGTAGCGCTCGTACGCGTCGTCGCGCGGATCGGCGAGGAACGCATCGAGTTCCTCGAGCGTCGGCGGCAGCCCCGTCAGATCGAGCGCGAGCCGTCGCGCGAGCGTGGCGCGGTCGGCTTCCGGCGCCGGCTCGAGCCCGGCCGCTTCGATGCGCGCGAGGACGAAGCGATCGACGTCGTTCCGCGGCCAGTCGGCGCGGACGACCGGCGGCGGAGCGGGGCGTGCGATCGGGCGATAGGCCCAATGCCAATGGTGACCGTTCGCATCGAGCGCATCGAACGACGCGCCGTCGTCGATCCACCGCTCGAGCAGAGCGATCTGCGCCGCGTCGAGCGCCGGGCCCTTCGGAGGCATGCGGTCGTCGCCGGTCGATCGCACGCGCTCGATCAGCGGACTCGCGTCCGCGGCCGATGGAACGACGGCGGCGGGGGAGTCGCCTCGCGCGCCGACGAGACTCGCGCGATCGTCGAGCCGCAACTCGGCCTTCGCTTGCGGCCCGCTGTGGCAACGCAGGCAGTGGACCGCCAGCACGGGGCGGACGTCGCGGTCGTAGATCAGCTCGTCACCGGATGCCGACGACGTGACGACGATCAGGAGGGAAGCGGCGAGGAGGCGCATGGCGGCGATTCCGCGCGGAGCGGGGCGCCCAGTGTAGTTCGCCGGACCCCGTCACTTGCCGCCGACGTAGCCGAGTTCGCGCATTCGGGCGAGGACCTCGTCGTCGACGACGTCCTCGGATCGGCCCGGGACCAGCGCCGATTCGCGGAACAGCGTGATCGCGCGGCCGAGTTTCTGCGCGATGTCGCCCTCCACCGGCAGCGGGGCGGCCTCGCGGGGATCGTTGCGTAGGTCGAACAGCGTGGGGCGCTCCAGCGTGGCGGACGGCCACGGCAGCACGAGCTTCCATCCGGACCGGGATCGCGCCGCGGTCAGGATCGCCGTGTTGGC
>JAEUIB010000827.1 GCA_016795255.1 Planctomycetota bacterium | reverse complement strand
GCCGGCCCGACCGGTCGGCGTCGCCGCGAGCAAGCGGTCGAGCTCGGCCGATTCGTCGGCCGTGAGGTCGCCGAGCGCTCGACCGGCGAGCAGTTCCATGAGGCGATCCTCGAAACCGGGGGTGCCGTCGTGCTGCGCGCTCATGCGCCCCCCTTTCGGGCCGCGGCCGTGCCGGCAGCGCCGACGCGGGCGAGGGCATCGCGGATCTGCATCAGTCCGCGGCGCGCGTGGGACTTCACGGTGCCGAGCGCGAGCCCGAGTTTCGTCGCGATCTCGTCGTGCGACAGGCCGACGCGCAGCGACAGGTCGAGCACGCGGCGGCGCTCCTTCGGCAACTCCCGCATCACGTCGAGCACGCGCGTGACGTCCTCGGTCTTGTCGGCGGTGGCCAGCGACTCGGCGGCCGGGACTTCGAGCGCCTCGTCCAGCGCCTGCGGTTGCGGCCGCGCCGCGCGCCGGCGATGGCGATCGATGAGTTTGCGGCGCGCGACCATCGTGATGAAACTCGCTTCCGCGCCGACGGTCGGGTCGAACCGGTCGGCTTTCGACCAAAGATCGAGCAGGATCTCCTGCACCGCATCCTCCGCGTCCGCTGCGTCCGTGGCATGGCGGCGCGCGATCGACCACAGCAGGCTGCCGTAGCGGTCGAGCAAGTCCTGCGTGGCGCGCGGGTCGGAGCGCGCGATGCGGGGAAGGACTGGGTCGGGCACCTCGGCTCCTGCTGCGGGGGGGATGGCAGGGGGGACTCTACGGGATGTTCGCGCGGGACGGGGATTTGGATGCAGAGGAACGGGGACAGACCCCTTGTCGGTTCCGCCCCCGTGGGCAGCGGCCAGCCGGTCACGTCCAGCGGAAGATGCGCAGCGCTGCGGCGAAGGTCACCGCTCCCCAGAGGGCCAACACGCCGCATTGAGGGGCGATGTCGGCCACGGTTCCTCCGTGTTGGACGATCGCCCGGAGGGCGTCGTTGCACGCCGTCAGCGGGAGAGCGTCGATCCATGGCTGCAGCCATGCCGGGAAGTTGCGGCTCTCGAAGAACACCCCCGACACCAGGAACATCGGCAGCGTCGCCAGGTTGACCCAGCCGTTGCCCGTCTGCGGATTCTGCGCTCGCGACGCGCACAACAGACCGAGGCCGGCGAACGACAGGCCGGACAGCATCACGACCGCCGCCAGTTCCACCACGCTGCCGGCGATGCGCGTCGCGAACAGCAGCGCTCCGAGTCCCAGCAACACTCCCGTTTCGATCATCGACAACAGCACGCGGAACAGCACGAACGCGAGCAGCAGATCCGCTCGGCGCATCGGCGTCGCGGCCAGGCGCTTCAGCAGCTTGCGGGTCCGCATGAGGATCAGCCCGAAGCCAACGCCCCATGCCCCACCGTTCAGCAACGTCATGCCGACGAGCCCGGGCATCAAGAAGTCGACGTAGCGCGTCGTCGGCTGACTCGCGTCGACGGCTTCCGTCGCCTTCTCGCGGAACGCCAGCGACAAGACCACCGCCAGCATGATCGGGAACCCGAACGTCCAGAACACGACGCCGGGTTCGCGCCAGAACTCGCGGAAGCGGTCGGCGAGCAGATTCACGAGCGGCCGATCGGAGCGCAGCTTCACGGCGACGCCACCGACGACGGCCACGCCGCTCGCGCGCACGCCACGAACCGACCGATCGAGTTCGACACCACCACGCTCATCGCGCCGCCTGCCGCGTCACGATCGGCACGTAACCCGCCTCCATGCCCTTCGGCGGTTGCACCAGCAGCGCCGGGTCCAATGCCGCCAGCGTGCCGACGGCGATCGGCGGGAGGTACTCCTTGTCCTTCGTCCACGACCGGTGGATCCGCTCGACGCGACGCTGCAACTCTTCGCGTTCCGCCGCCGTCAGGTCCGCGTGCTGCAGAGCGGGTTGATCGGCGAATCGATACCACGCGTACGTCAGCACGCTGCCGTCGCCGAGTTCGACCTCGAACGGTCCGGCGACCGGGCCGGGCTTCTTCCACGCGCTGTCGGCGTCGTCCGGCGTGACGTAGGGTTCGCGCTCGCCGCGCTGCTTGCCGCCGCGGCTTTGGAACTCGACGTCGGCCAAGCCGATCTCGGCGGGCACGTCGCTCGCGCGCACCGCGACCCAGTGGTCGTTGCCGTTCGCGTCCTTCTGCAATCGGTAGTACTCGGGCAGCGTGACGAGCGTGCGGGCCTTCGTCACGACGTCGGACTTCCAGCGGTATCCATACGTCGCGGCGTCCAGCGCGACCGGCGTCGCGTAGTCGCTCCACGCCAGCGGCACCCTGCGCCCGTCGGGCACGAGGCCGGGGTCGATCTCCCACGTCGCGCCTCCGCCGCCGGTGAAGTCGTACTGCGCGGACGCGTCGGCGTCGATCTTCCCCGACGCTTCGGGGCCGCCGTCGAACCACGCTTCGACGCGATCCCACAGCGCGGCCTTCGAGTAGACGAGCATGCGGTGGATCAGCGGCGCCTCGCCGTTCGCGAGCGCGGGGAACTGCGTCGGTGCGATGCGCGCGTACGCGACACCGTTCGCGTCGACCGCCGTGAACGCCGGCACGTGCTGCGTCTCCATCTGCACCGCACGGTTCGGGTCCGACGGCCGCGCATCGAGGAAGATCCCGGCGAGATCGGGCCGCTCGACGGTCGGCTTCGACCAGAAGTACGGCAGGAAGAACGCGACCGGTCCTTTGAAGTTGGCCGAGTTCAAGAACAGCGTCCAACAGTGATTGCCGGTCGGCACGTCCTTGCCCGCGGTCGTGGTCTTCGGCGCGGTGAGCGGCAGAGGCAAGTATCCATACCCGAACAACTCGCCGACGGTGCCTTGCTTCAAGTTCAGGCCATCGGGAGGCCACAACACCCACGGGCTGAGTTGCGCGATCGCGTAGTGCCCGGCCGGCTCGTTCCAATCACGACCCTTGCCCGCGCCCGGCCCGTTCGCCCATTCGCTGAACTCGAGCGCGACGCCGCCCATGATGAACTTCGGCGTCTCGGTCGCGAACCGCGTGTCGCGCCACCACCCGAGTCCGCCCTCGATGTCGGAATACGTATGAGGACGCTCCGGCCCTTCGCGCTGCGCGAACATCCACGTGCCGAACAGACCGCTCTGGAAGTCCTGGCCCGGGTAGTGCTTCAGCAGCGGCCACGCCGCGACGTACATCGAGAAGCCGGCGTTGAACGTCTCGGGCGCCTTCTCGTGCGGCACCAGCAGGTAGCCGGCCATCTCCGTCGCGCGCGGCGGGCGCCGCTTCGGGAACAGCAGCGCTTCGGCGAACGCCTTGCCGATGGGCGCGAGGATCTTCGCGGCGCCGAGGTAGTGATATCCGCCGTTCGACACGCCGGCTTCGAGGCGCTTCAGCTCGGCGGGCTCGAACTCCTTCGCGATGGCCTGCTCCCGTGCCTTCTGTTTCGCGTGCTCACTGCGCTTCGGATCGTTCTCGAACTTCCGATCGATGGCGTCGTTCAGGCGCTCCATGCGTTGAGCGAGCGCATCCAGATCGGCGTCCCAGAACGGCGACGTCTCGACCACATGGACGTTCCCGCGGAACTCGTCCCGCGTCGCCGGCTTGCGCTGCGCTTCGCGGAAATGCTGCTGCGGAGCCTTCGCGCCCTCGGCGTCACCGCCGATCCCCATCACGCCGATCACGAACGGCAGGTTCGGCGCGGACAGGTCCTTGCGGACGTCGCGGATCAGGTGCTCGAGCAGATCTGCGTACTCGTCGTAGCCGCCTGGACTGCCCTGGTTCGGATACGACCAGTCGTCGACGAAGTCGTTGAAGCCCTGGAACCAGACGAATCCCGACAATGCGTACCCCGCCTTCGGGTCGTAGCCGGGCACGACGCGCTTCGGGTCGTCGAGCACGCGCTTCACGTGCTCGATCATGTGCCGATAGAACACGCCGTTCAGTTCGCGCTCGTGGCGCGCGGCTTCGGCGTCGGGGTCGAGCCCGCGCTCCTTCCAACGCTGGCGGATGCTGTCGCTGAACACGCGAGGACCGGCGCTCGGCGGCCGGAAGTCGGTGATCAAGCTGCGCCCGCCCCACGCCGTCTTGATGATCAGGATCGGGCCGTCGTCGAGGTGCTTCTCGAGCGTCAGGGCGAACGTGAACTCGGGGCCGATCTTCTGCTCCGGCGCGCCGAAGCCCGCGGTCAGCTTGCCGGTCGCTTCTTGCAGGTCCGAGTACGCGTCGCCGAGACAGCCGATCGACGAGATCCAAACGCGCTCGCACACTCGCGGTTTGCCGTTCCGCGTGCGCATCTCGGCCAGCAGCGGCGCGGTCTTCGGATCGGTCGCCATGCTGTCGAACGTGCGGATCTCTGCGTGGCCCTGCATGTTCGATTGACCGGCGAGGACGTAGACGCGCAGCGGCTTGCGCGGCGCGACGACCGCCTCTGCGGGCGCGGGCGTCGCGAACGCGGCTGCACTCGACGCGGCCACGAGGAGCGCGAGTCCGGCGAGAGATCGGCTGCGCAGGTTCAACATGATCGTGCCTTTCGGTGCATTCGGTCGTCTGCGGTGCGTGGCGTCACGCGACCTCCGGGGGCGTGGGCGATGCGACGTCGGCTTCCGCGAACGTCGAGCCCGTGAGTTTCAGGAACACGTCGTCCAACGTCGCGTGACGCGTGCGCAGGCCGAGCAGCTTCGTGCCTTCGCGCTCGAGTCGCTCGATCAGCGCGGGCAGGAGGCGGTGGACCTCACTGGTCTCGATCCGCAGATGTCCGTGTTCTTCGCGTGCGGCGACGGCGCCCGGCAGGCTCGAGAACGTCGTCGCGTCGAACGCGCGGTCGAGCTCGACCTCGACGACGGCTTCCGCGCCGAGCGAGAGGACCAACTCGCGCGGCGATCCGAGCGCGATCACCTTACCCTTGTTGACGATCGCGATGCGGTCGCAGAGCCGCTCGGCTTCTTCCATGTAATGCGTCGTCAGCAGCACCGTTCGCCCGCGTCGCTTCAGCCCGAACACGATCTCCCACAGTGATCGCCGCGCCGCGGGATCGAGCCCGGTCGTCGGCTCGTCGAGGAACACGAGCAGCGGATCGCCCACCACCGCGCACGCGACGGCGACGCGCTGCTTCTGGCCGCCCGACAACGTTTTGATCCACGCGTCGCGCTTGTCCGTGAGACCGACGAGCTCGAGCACGGCGTCGACGTCGAGCTTCACCTCGTAGAACGACCGAAACGTGCGGATCGTCTCTTCGACCGTGAAGCGGTCGTACAGCTGTGTTTCCTGGAGCTGGATCCCGATCTCGCGTCGGATCTGGCGCGCGTTCTGCTCCCAGCGTTTGCCGAGCACTTCGACCTCGCCGGCGGTCGCTGCCTGAAGCCCCTCGAGGATCTCGATCGTCGTGGTCTTGCCCGCGCCGTTCGGGCCGAGCAACCCGAAGCACTCGCCCTCGCGCACCTCGAGATCGAGGCC
>JAEUIB010000815.1 GCA_016795255.1 Planctomycetota bacterium | reverse complement strand
GTTCACGGCGCGCATCGCTTCGAGGACGTCCGCGACGTCGGCCTCGAGCGTCCGCAGCCGCGACGGCATCGACTCGCGCGCGGTCACGAAGAACTGCACGAAGACGCGTTCGCGCAGGTTCGCCAGCCGCTCGACGATCGCGGCGTCGAGGTGCGTACGTCGGATCCGGCCGACCTCGACGCGCGCCGCGGTGAGGCGCGACGCGACGTGCGTCGCCAGCGCGGCGGCGGCGACGGCGAGGATCAGCGAGACCCAGACCGGAATCCGCAGCTTCATGCGCGGGCGCGCTCCAAGGCGCGCGTCGTCGACCACAGGCACGCGGTCGAGAACGCGACGGCGTGGACCACAGCGGCCAAATGCAGCTCGCCGCGCGCGGCGGCTTCGAGGTGCGGCAGCAGCGAGAACGCGTCCTTCAGCGCCGTGCCGACCGCGAACGTCGGCGCCAGGCCGTCCAGCACCGCGACCACCGCGTCGTTGCCGAGCAGCACCAGTACGACGCCGCAGACGGCGGTGACGACGAACGCGACGATCTGATCGGTGACGAGCGCCGAGACGAACATGCCGAGCGCGATCAGCACCGCGGACGCGAGCACGATGCCGAACATGCCGCCGAACACGAGTCCGAGGTCGGGATCACCGAGCGCGCACAGCATGACGACGATCGGCAGCGCGCCGAGCAGGAACAAGCCGACCAGCAGGAACGCCGCGACGAACTTGCCGAGCACGACCTGCGCCGGCGCGACCGGCAGCGTCAGCAGCAGTTCGAGCGTGCGCGTCTTGCGCTCTTCGGCGAACAGGCGCATCGTCACCGCGGCGAGGAAGAACGGCAGCAGCAGCGGCACGACGCGGAAGTACGCGTCCATGCCGACGACGCCGTTCAGGAAGAACTCGTTCATGAAGATCGCGTTGACCAGCACGACGAACGCGCAGGTCGTGACCGCCGCGATCCGCGCGTCGAGCGAAGCGCCGGCTTCGCGCTTCGCGACCACCCATGCCCCGCGCGCGAACGACGGCGACCGCGCGATTCCCGGACTCGTGCTCATCGGGCGGCCTCCGTGACGGTCGCATGCGCGCGAACGCGCTCCAGCACGACCTGCTCGACGGTCGCGCGCTTCGCGGTCGCTTCGCGCTCGAGCTCGGCGACCGGCGCGTCCGCGATCAGGCGACCGTGGTGGATCAGCAGCACGCGATCGCACGTCGCCTGGACCTCGGCGAGGATGTGGCTCGAGAACAGGATCGTGCGGCCGGGACGCAGCCCGCGGATGAACTCGCGGAACGCGACGACCTGCAGTGGATCGAGACCGTGCGTCGGCTCGTCGAGCAGGATGACCTTCGGATCGTGGATCAACGCGGCCGCGAGACCGATGCGCTGCCGGAACCCCTTCGAACATTCACCGACACGCTTGCCGAGCACCGGATCGAGCGAACACCGATCGACGACCCACCGCGTGCGTTCGGTGCGCAGCGCGCCGTCGAGCCCGTGCATGTCCGCGATGAAGCGCAGGAACCGGTCGACGCGCATGCCGTCGTAGAGCGCGTTGTGCTCCGGCAGGTAGCCGATCGAGCGCCGGACGTCCGCGGCGCGGGCCACCGCGTCGAAGCCCGCGACCGTGATCGAGCCTTCGTCGGGCTCGAGCCACGTCGACAGCATCTTCAACAGCGTGCTCTTGCCGGCGCCGTTCGGCCCGAGGAAGCCGACGATGCTGCCCTCGTGGAGTTCGAAGGAGACGCCGTCGACCGCGACGACGGGACCGTAATGCTTGGTGACTTGGGAGACGAGGATCATTTGGGGCGGGAGTGTAGGTGATGAGCGGTGGGATTGGGGGGTGGGGATGGGACGGGGCGGGATTGAACGGGATTGGACGGGACTGAACGCGGGACTGAACGGGATTGAACGGGACCGAACGGGACTTCACGGGACTGAACGCGGGACTCAACGGGAGTGCGCTGGGCGCTTCGCTTTTCGTACCGCGAGCGGAGCTCGCGTCTGGGGTGGGATTGGGTGCTTATCGATTGCGCTGCATTCTTAGGTCTTGGGTTGCTGACGCGCCTTCCTTGTCGTCGATCGTGATCGAGGTCGTCGTCGGGATGAAGCCGGCGAGGTTCAGGTCGACCTCCCACGTGCCGGACATGCCGGCTTCCTCGATGCTGCAGCGGCCGCCGAGCAGCATGCGTTTGCCCTCGATCGTCCGCTCGCCTTGCCTTGCGACGAACGTCAGCGTGATGCGCTCGATCGGTGAGCCGTCCTCGTCGCGCAGCAGCAGGCGCAGACCGCGCGGCCTCACGACGATGACGTGCTCCCCGTAGTCCGGGTCGAGGTCGCCCGCCTCGACCAGGAGCGTGTTGCCGCCCCGCCGCACTTGGATCGTCACGCGATGCGGATCGGGATGGCACACGTGGACCGTGCATCGGCCCTCCCCCTTCAAGCTGCCGACCGTGACGCCCTCGACTTGGACCTCGCCGGTTTCGATCGGCGTGCCGTCCCCCTCGACGACGCGCACGGACAGCGGGATCGTGCCGCGCGTCGCGACCAAGTCACCCACTGGGACGACCGCGTCCGCGCTCGGCACGACGACGACGCGCGTCGGCTCGGGGACGAGGCAACGTCGCTCCACCGTCAATGCGTAGCGGCCTAGCTGGACTCCGTACACGCGGAACGTGCCGTCGGGCTTCGTGTGCGCGCGATGTTCCGTCGCGGGCTCGTCGAGGGATCGCGCGACGACGATCAGATCGCGTTCCGTTGCGTGGGTCTCGTCGCGGACTCGGCCCACGAGTTGGCCGACCGTCGTTCCGAGCCGCACGATCGGCTGACGGAGGATGGCTCCGCTCGCGTCGGCGATCCGCACGGCGTCCCCCGCTTCGAAGCCCGGGTGCGTCGCCACCAGGTCGATCGTCATGCCCTTCGTGAACCGCAGCGCCGGGATCGAGCCCCGCCCGCTCCCGTCGGTCGCCTCCGACCACGCTCGCTCGCGAGAACCCTGCGCGTCCGTGGTCCGCAGGAGGATCGACGCGCCGGCGACCGGAGTCCCCGTCGCATCGACGACCAACGGCTGGATCGGGCCGATCGCGTCGACCTCGACCGGCACGACGAACGCATCGTGCCCCGCCGGAATGTCGACGGTCGTCGAGCCCAACTCCGTGCCCTCGAGATGCGCACTGAACTTCGTCGAGCCGAGCGTGAGCTGGAGCGGGCCCCGCCGACCAGGGTCGAAACTCAACACCATCCCGCCGGGAAGTCCCGACGACGGCGTCGTCACCGAGAAGCCGACACCGGCCGTCACGTCACTCCCGTCGATCCGCGACCGAGCCTGCAGATCCACGGACCGCCGCGGAACATCGCGGTCGAGCGGCCGATTCCGATTCGCCGAGAGCAGACCCGTCAGCAGCAGCGATTCGCCCTCGCCGGAGGTCTCGCGTCGGATCGGCGAAACGGTGCCGGGAGGGTCCGCAGGAGGTGCGCCCACGGGCGCCGAGTCCGCGACGACCGGAACGTCCGGCGCGACGCCGTCGCGATCCCCGTCCAGCACGCCGAACAGCACGGCGATGCCGGCGGCGAGCAGGATCAGCGTGATCGTGAGGAAGCGCATGGGGCGTCAGGCTTCGGCTGGCGCGGTGGTGTTCATGCGCCAGCCGATCGCGCCGGGCCTGACCGTCGCCGCAAGCCTCGCTCGAGCTCGGCGAAACAGGACGGTTCGTGAAACGACTCGCGGAGACTCATTTCGTTCGGCGCCCAACCGTTTGGATGCGGCGTTCGAGGTCAGGGGCTGGTGTGTACACGACGGTATTTCCTACCTCCTCGGATTCGAGGAAACCCAACTCCGTGAGGTCCTTGAGATCGGTTCGCGCTGTCTGTCGCGTGACCTGATGGCTGGTCGAGTGGGACACCACCGTGTACTCCGCCGCTGGGTCACCGAGTGCATGGCCGAGCAGCGCGAGCTGGCGGTGATTGAAGTTCCCGGACC